>NZ_BOLU01000020.1:0-51750 GCF_016861825.1 Lacticaseibacillus sp. 866-1
TACGGACACAAGGCACCAATAAAGCTACGATGAACAACAAGGCCGCCTTCACCGATATTATATCGGCGATGGCGGCTGTTTCATATCATGATTACGAGGGCAAAGCAGAGCGGCGCCCTCAGATAGTTTTCTGTGGGGGCTTCATCAATTTAGCGCCAGGTGATCAAGCGCCGATGCGACGACTGGATCGCGCTGGGTGCCGGCCGCCACGATGCGGCCGCCTTGCATGACGAAGATCCGGTCCGCCTTCTCAAACGTGGCTGCATTGTACTGGTGGGTGATCATGACAAAGCCTTGCTTCATGGCGAAAATGTCCGCCTGGAGTTGATCGGCAATCTTCGGGTCGAGGCCCGTGGTCATTTCGTCCAGCACCATGAACTGGTAGTGCCGAAGCAGCAGACGAGCCAAGGCGACGCGCTGTTTTTCCCCGCCTGAGAGCAGGGGGCTGGTCCGGTCGACCACGGTGTCCAAATCGTGTGCCGCAAGCCAGTCGCTCATTCCGGCCTGCCGCAGGGCGGCCTCAACCTGGTCATCCGCGTAATCTGTGCTGAACAGCGTGACATTATCACGCACGGTGCCGGCAAAAATATCGGCCTGCTGCTCGAGCTCGCCAATCAGGCCAAAGACGGCCGCCGGCGCTAACTGCGCGGCGGGCTGATTGCTCAGGGTGACCTGGCCGGCGGTCGGGTTCAGCTCCCCAAGCAGTAGCCGCATCAGGGTGGTTTTGCCGCTGCCACTGGCCCCGACCAGCAGGTACTTGCGGCTTGGCTCAAGCGTCAGATCGATGTTGTGCAGCACGTCTTGATAGCCGGCCTGCTGAGCCGAGATCAGCGGGCTGGTTAAAGCCAGCGCCGCGGGCGCGGTCTGAGCGGCAACCGGTCCGGCGTCTTGGGCCAAGTCGGCCAGGTGACTTGCAACCTTGCGAGCCCCGTAGAACTCCGCTAGCATCTCGGTCAGCAGTGCCATTGGCCAGTTGAAGAAGCTGGCCAGCTGGGAAAAGGCAACCAGTTGACCCAGCGTGATCTGACCCTGGCGCACAAAGTAGGCACCAACCAGCCAGGTGCCCAGATACATGACGTCACCCAGGAAATCGGACATACCGCTGGTGATTTTTTGAACTTGCTGCTCGCGTGTGGAAGTGTGCCGCACGTCCGCGCTAACCGTTTGGTGCAGGCGGCGAAACGGCGGCTGTGCGAGTGCGTGGGCGATGGTCGTAAAGCCGCTAAGCGCATCCGTGACGCGGCTGGTGTAGCGCTCAATTGCGGCAACCACATCGTCTTTGGCATGTTCAAGCGGCTTTTTGACCAAAAACGGAAAGACTAGCGCCGGCACGCTTAGCAGCACGACAGCCAAAGTGATCACCGGGTCGATCAGCAGGGTGCCAGCCGCGGCAAAGACCAACAGCATCAGCAGGTAGAAGGCACGCAGAATCACGTGAAAGTAACTGCTGGTGACAATGTCGACCTGTTTGGTGAGCTGGGTGACATAATTGCCGACCGGCTGTTGGCCAAACATATTCGGCCGCAGTGCCAGGTCATGGCGGAATAAGTCTCGCCGCAGCTCATCGCCCATGCGCAGCGGAAGCGCCTCGTTGACATACTCGCTGGCCGAATCCGTGACAGCCTGGATCACTAGGTACCCCAAAATCAGGGGGACGGCGATAGTAAAGGCGAGATTGACGCGCCCGGTGGCGATGTCGGTGATCAACTGAAGCACGTATGAGTAGGCGACCAGCACAGCTGCTGCGGCGACGCTGAGCCCGATGGATAGGACCACACGCCACGGGTGACGGGCAAAGTAATGAAACATTTTTCTCCTCCAATTCTAATCTTTCAAATCGTAGCACTTCACCAGGGGTGGGACAATGCGAAATACAGCTCAACGGCAAAGCTGTCACCTAGGCTAGCCATCCCGCTAAAATCGCCCCGCTTCGCAGCCTTCATATGTTAAACTAGAACAGTTAGAAAGGATGAGGACGCGTGGCTTATCAAGCGCTATACCGGGTCTTTCGGCCCCAGCAATTCAAAGATGTGATCGGCCAAGACGCGATCACCACAACGCTAAAAAATGCGCTGATCGAGCAGCAAACCAGCCACGCCTACCTTTTCTGTGGACCGCGCGGGACTGGGAAAACCAGCGTCGCCAAGATTTTGGCCAAGGCACTGAACTGTCGCAACCTTAAAGATGGCGAGCCGGACAACACGTGCGACCTCTGTGTCGCGATCAACAATGGCAGTCTGACGGATGTGATCGAGATCGATGCTGCTTCGAACAATGGGGTCGACGAGATCCGCGACATTCGCGACAAGGCCAAGTACGCGCCAACCGAGGGCAAGGTCAAGGTCTACATCATCGATGAAGTCCACATGCTGTCGACTGGGGCGTTCAACGCCTTGCTCAAGACGCTGGAGGAGCCACCGGCTCATGTGGTGTTCATTCTCGCCACCACTGAGCCGCAAAAAATTCCGGCCACAATTATCAGTCGGACCCAGCGTTTTGACTTTCGCCGGATTACCGCCGATGACATCGTCAAGCGGATGCAGTTCATCTTAGATGACAAGCAGATCACCTACGATGATCAGGCACTGATGGTGATTGCCAAGGCAGCGGAGGGTGGCATGCGCGATGCGCTGTCCATCCTCGACCAGGTGCTGGCGTTCGGCCAGGACCACGTCACGGTGGAAAATGCGCTGGATGTCACCGGCGGGGCGGCTGCTGTCCAGCTTGGTGAATATCTGCAGCACGTGGCGGAAAACGACACCGCAGCGGCGCTGACCACCATCGAGCAGCTGCTGGCATCCGGTAAAGATGCCGGTCGCCTGATCGACGACCTCATTGGCTACCTGCGTGACCTGCTGGTATTCCAGCAGGCGCCGGCACTGGTCAACGACACAGCCAGCGCGCTTCAGGATAGTCACTTCAAGGCTCTGGCCGAGAAGCTTCAGCCTGATCAGCTGTACCACATGATTGCGGTGCTGAACACCACGCAAGGCCAGTTGCGGCTGACGAACAGTCCCACGCTATACCTGGAAGTGGCAACGGTCCAACTTGGCCAGCCTGTACCCCAGCCCGCTGCAGTTGAATCGGCCCCGCCGGTGGCTAGCGCGGAAGTCAAGCAGCTTGAGCAGACGGTGGCTAAGCTTTCCAAGCAGCTGCAGACGCTGCAACAAGGTGCACCAGCTGCAGCGGCAGTCCCGGCTAAACCGGCCGTGCGCGTCAGCGTGAAGGTGGCCAAAGAAAAAATTTATCCGATTCTCGGTGCCGCAACGAAGAAAGATCTTGAGGCGGTCAAGGAGATTTGGCCAGACCTCCTGTCGATGCTCTCGGTTCCGGATCAGGCGATGATGAAAATTTCAAAGCCAGTCGCGGCTAGCCCGACCGGTGTGATCGTCAGTTTTGCCTACGACATTCTGATCGAACGGGCCAACAGCGATACCGCGTTGATGACCGCGCTTGCGGATGACCTCGGCAAGCTGATGGGCGGCCCGCGCCAGGTCGTGCTGGTGCAGGAGAAGCAGTGGCCTGCGGTGCGCAAACAGTACTTGGACGAGCACGGCGCGCCGAAGGCTAAGTCAGCGCCGCAGGAAGAGTCTCCGGTGGTCAAGCCGATCACCGACTTATTCGGTAAAGAACCCAATATTACAGTCAAAAATGACTAGAAAGCGTGATTGATATGATGCGTGGCGGCAATATGGCAGGCATGATGAAACAGATGCAAAAGCTGCAAAAGGAAATGACTCAGGCCCAAGAAGAGCTGAACAACAGCGAATTCACGGCGACTTCGGCCTCAGACATGGTCACCGTGACCCTTGCCGGGGATAAGACCCTTAAGGACATTCAAATCAAGCCCGAGGCCATCGACCCTGACGACCCTGACATGCTTCAGGATTTGATCATTGAAGCGATGAATGCAGGCCTGAAACAAGTCGATGACGCAACCAAGCAGAAGATGGGTAAGTACACCCAGGGTCTGCCGCGCTAGGAGGCACCATGCAATATCCACAACCGATTGAAAAGCTGATCGACAGCTACATGAAATTACCCGGCATTGGTAGTAAAACCGCGACCAGGCTAGCGTTTTACACCATCGACATGAATAAGGACGACGTGACCAGTTTTGCCTCCGCGCTGACGGCGGCCAAGACGCAGCTGCACTACTGCAGCATCTGCGGCAATATCACCGACGACGACCCTTGCGAGATCTGCCAAGATAAAAGTCGCGACCAAAGTACGATCTTGGTTGTGGAGCAGCCCAAGGACGTGATGAGCATTGACCGCACCAACGATTACCATGGGCTCTACCACGTGCTGCATGGCGTCTTGAGCCCGATCGAAGGCAAGGGGCCGGAAGACTTGAACATCGAAAGTCTGATCAAGCGTCTTCAGGACCACCCCGAGGTCAAAGAAGTCATTGTGGCCACCAACGCGACCCCTGAAGGCGAATCGACTGCCCAGTACCTGGCCCGGCTGATCAAGCCGGCCAAAATCAAGGTCACCCGGCTGGCCCATGGCCTGGCGGTGGGCTCAGACATTGAGTACGCCGACCAGATGACCCTGCTGAAGGCGGTTGAGGGTCGGACAGAACTATAAGGAGGCGGCGCCATGTTTTTTGGCAAAAAAAAGCCCAGCATTAAGGACGCGGCAGACATGCAGCTGATGGATGAAATCTATCGGGTGCGCGACCGCATGGCCAGTCAGCGCAAACTTGTCGGGTCGTTTCGCGAAGTCGACGAGGTGACCAAGGCGCAGCTGGATCTGCAGGCGGCACTGTTTGACTTTTTGCATCGCGAGGCCCGGGAGCGGCAGGTCCCCGGCCGCTTGGTCGAGCAAATGGCTGCACGCTATCTTGAAGAAAATCAGTAAGGCCTTCGCTGCGGCGAGGTCTTTTTATTTGGAAGCAACCGGTGATGGTTTAATTCGCTCGACTTTTCAAGTAAACTAGAACCATTAACAGATGAAAGAGTTGAAGGCAGTGGCAGGCAGATTCATTACGTTCGAAGGCCCGGATGGGGCAGGCAAGACCAGTGTGCTGAACGCGCTGATCCCAATTATTGAAAAGCACGTGGCCATGCCCGTGCGACTGACCCGCGAGCCCGGCGGGGCCGAGATCTCGGAGAAAATTCGCAGCCTGATCCTCGATCCGGCGAACACCGCGATGGACGCGCGGACCGAAGCGCTGCTGTATGCGGCCTCACGCAGGCAGCACTTGGTCGAAGTCATTGACCCCGCGCTGGCCGCTGGGGACATGGTGATCTGCGACCGCTTTGTCGATTCCTCAGTGGCCTATCAAGGCGGGGGGCGCCAAATTGGTGAGGCGGCCGTGCTGGCGATGAACCAGTTTGCCACCGATGGGCAGGCGCCGGAGCTGACGCTTTATCTCGACATCGAAAGCGCGGCCGGCTTGGCCCGCATTCAGGCGCATCGCCAGTCGCGGCAGTATGACCGGTTGGACCAGGAAAGCCTGACCTTCCATCAGCGAGTGCGCGCGGCATACCTGCGCTTGGCACAAGCGGAGCCAACGCGGATCAAAACCATCGACGCCAGCCAAGCGTTGCCGCAGGTCGTGGCCGATTGCACCCAAGTGTTAGCTGCTCACTTAGGGCCCGCTTGGCAGTAAACTAGTCATAAAGCAGGATTTGACAGCCGAAAACAGGGGGAAAAGCATATGAAGTTGATTATGGCCATCGTTCAAGATAAGGATTCGAACCTGTTGTCCAGCGAGTTCATCGACGCGAACGTGCGGGCAACTAAGCTGAGCTCCACTGGCGGCTTCTTGAAGTCCGGGAACACCACCTTCATCATCGGGGTGGAAGACGAGCGAGTGGATGAGGTGCTGCAGATCATCAAAGAATCTGCGCAGACCCGCCGTCAGTTCATGACCCCGCCGGTCAACCTGGATGCCACCTCCGATTCCTCAATGGCGTACCCCGTTGAGGTTCAAGTCGGCGGCGCCACCGTGTTCGTGCTGCCAGTTGACGCGTTCCACCAGTTCTGATGAACACGATTGAACAACTGCAGCCGACGCTGGTGCGCCAGTTCAGCCAGATCATCGGCGCCGGTAACCTGAGTGCCGCCTATATTTTTGCCGGGGCGGCTGGGACCGGTAAGGCGGCGCTCGCGCAGTGGCTTGCGATGCGCCTCTTTTGTCAAAACGTCCAAGCTGGCCGGCCCTGCGGAGAGTGCGCCGAGTGCCAGCGGGTCTTGTCTGGCAACCATCCGGATGTGGTTTGGCTGAACCCTGAGGCTAAAAGCATCAAGGTCGACGACGTGCGCGCAATGCGGCAGGAAATGAGCAAAACCGGGGTCGAAGGCAACCGCCGCGTCTTTGTAATCGAAGGGGCAGAGCGGCTGACAGCCGGCGCCGAAAATAGTTTGTTGAAGTATTATGAGGAGCCAGTGCCGGGGATGACCATTATCCTGACAACCACGGCCAAAAATCAGCTGCTGCCGACGATCCGCTCGCGGGCGCAGGTGATCAATTTTCCCAAGCCGCCGGCCGCAAGCGTTCAAGAAGCGCTCACCGGCAAGGGCGCAGATGCGCGGCTGGCGGCAGTGGCGTCGAACCTGACCGCCGATGTCGCGGCCGCCTCGGCGCTGATTAACGATGAATCGTTTGATAAACGCGTGACGGCAGTGCTGCAGCTGGTTTCACAGCTGGGTAAAAATGACGCCACGGCGTTTGTCGCTGTGCAAACGACACTGGTGCCACTGGCGAAGACGCTCCCGGAGCAAACCCAGACGCTGGCCCTGCTGGGGCTGGCCTACGCCGATGCGCTGAATCAGCACTACCACGTGCAGGCGCCGCGCACCTACGGCAATGACCTGGCGATCCTTGCGCTGGCCGAACAGCCGGGGTCGCGGCTGAGCACTGGCCTGGCGGCGGTTTTGACTGCGGAGATCCGCCTGGGCCAAAACGTGTCGTTCCAATCGGCAGTCGAGGCCTTGGTGCTGCAACTTTTAGAAGGGTGATTTTGTGGAGAAAAAAGATCTGTACGACAACTTCATTCAACTGGAGCATGATGCTCAGGCGCTGCTCACGCGCGTGACCGGGCTTAAAGCCGATATGGCCAAGGCCTTAGAGCGCAATGCGGAGCTGGAAATGGAAAACAAGCATCTGCGCGAGCACCTCGAAGCACTTGACGACGCCCATGCGGAGTCGACCGGTGCCACTGAGCTGACCAAGTCCAAGGCCAACCTGGAAAGCTTGTACAACGAAGGGTTTCACGTTTGTCCTTACATGTATGGGCAGCGCCGCGTGGACGATGAGCCGTGCGCCTTTTGTCTCGACGTCATTTATGGTGAGCGCTAATGACGGCCCGGCAGATGTCCAGTTTTGCCAGCCACGACACCGGCACCTTGTACCTGGTGCCGACGCCCATCGGCAATCTCGATGATATGACGTTTCGGGCGGTCAAAACCCTCAAGGCTGTGGACTTGATTGCGGCCGAAGACACGCGCAACACGCAGAAGCTGCTCAATCATTTTGAGATCGAAACCAAGCAGATCAGCTTTCACGAGCACAACACCCAGGCGCGGATTCCCGAGCTGCTCGCGCGCCTTGAACAGGGCGAGTCGATCGCTCAGGTGTCGGATGCGGGGATGCCATCGATTTCCGATCCCGGCAAGGAGCTCGTCAAAGCGGCCATTGAGGCGGGTATTCCGGTGGTGCCGCTTCCTGGGGCCAACGCCGCCCTGACGGCGCTGATCGCCAGCGGCATCGAACCACAACCATTCATGTTTTACGGGTTCTTGCCACGCAAGGCCAGCGAGCAGAAGGCGGCGCTGACCGCCCTTGCCGAGGAGCCTCAGGCAGTCATTTTCTACGAGTCGCCGTATCGGGTGGCTAAAACGCTGACGACCATTCGCGACATTTTTGGCGAGCGCCAAGCGGTCTTGGCCCGGGAGCTGACCAAAAAGTTTGAGGAATTCATCCGCGGCAGCTTGTCTGAGCTTATTGACTACGCCAGTGGCAGCGCGCGCGGCGAGTTCGTTATTCTTGTTGCGCCGGGAGAGAAAAAGGCCAAGGTGCCAAGTGATGTGCCGGTCGCCACGCAGGTGCAGACACGCATTGACGCTGGCGCGCGGCCCAATGACGCGATCAAGGCGGTCGCCAAGGAAAACGGGCTGAAGCGGCAACAGGTCTACAATGCGTTTCACGGTATTCAGGAGGAATCATGATATACAAAGAGGAACTGACGGTGCCTTTTTTCTTGGGCACGCAAACTGGCACGTTGAGCTTGGCCAACATGGCCAACATCATGCTGCTGGTGTCTGAGAATCAGCTGGATCAAGTCGATGCCGGCATTGCTGGGCTGGCCAAGCACGGCGCCGGCTGGGTGATCACCCAGTACCACATCGACGTGACGCGCATGCCGAAAATCGACGAGCACCTGGTTGCCGGCACCGAGGCCACCTCTTACAATAAGCTGATGACCTATCGTGAGTACTGGCTCGAAGATGATGCGGGCCAGCGCCTGGTGACGATGCGCGGCGCATGGGTGATGATGGATCTGGAAAAACGCAAGATCATTCCCATCATTCCGGAATTTGCGGAAAAAGTCGGCGCGCAGTTCAACAGCAAGGTCGAGCGCTTCCCGCGGCTGGCTAAGCAAGGCGAGTTTGACACCACCGTGCCTTACCGGGTGCGGTACTTCGATATCGACGGCAACGGCCACGTCAACAATGCGCACTACATGGAGTGGATGGAAGACGTCTTAGGCGAAGACTTTCTTCTCACGCACCGGCTCGTCGAAGCCGACATCAAGTACGCGCGGGAAGTTGCCTATGGTACCACCGTTGACTCAGCGGTTCGCATTGAAGGCGACACCTCGTATCATCTGATTTCAACCGCCGGCGTAGCCAACGCTGAGGCAAAGCTGCGCTGGGCGAAAAAGTAGGCCAGTCGCGACTTGATGGCAAAAAAATTAGCAGTCGGGTGCACAACCTTGTGCACCCGACTGCTATTTTATTGGACCAGCACCAGTTTCATGCCGGCCAGCGGGCTGTCATCAAAATTTTCTTTCTGCTTAACGGTTTTGCCAAAATTGTCGATCAGGCCGTGGAACTCCTGGGCATCTTTCAGCGTCCAATCCGCGACTTCAGGTAGCCGACGGTAAAGCTGCTGGTACGTGTTGGCCGGGGCACCGAGCCAGCCGAACAGGCGCCTTGAGTAGTTGTCAGCGATGAAGGTAGGCTGGTCAAACACATACAGGCGCAGCGCGTCAGCCGTTTCCTGACCGATGCCGGGAAGGGCGAGCAGGTGCTGGCGCAAGTCTGCCGCCGGCGTCTTGCCAATGGCGTCCAGATCAAAGCGACGGGCTTGCAGCCAGGCCATGAGCGCCACCAGCGCACGGCTTTTGTTTTGATAGAACCCGCTGGGTCGAATCAACGGGATCAGGTCCGCCTGCGAAAGTGCGGCGAGGCTTGCCGGCGCAAAGTGAGTGGCCGCATGCAGGTTGGCCAGACTGCGATCGACGTTGCGCCAATTAGTGTTTTGTACCAAAATGGCGCCAACTGCGATCTCCAGTTTAGAATCCGCTGGCCACCAGCCTGATGGCCCCAGCAATGCGGCTAAACGCTGATACAGCGTCCAAGGGGTGAGCTCAGCTGACGGCATTGTTCACGTACTCAGCCAGAGCCTGGCCATTCAGCCCTGAAGACAAACCGACAATCAGCTTGATGCGCGCCTTTTGCCCGTTCAGCCCTTGGCAGAAGGTGACGCCCATCTGTTTGAGGCCCACGCCGCCGCCTTCGTAATCGTAAATGTCCTCAGCCATGCCGTTGAAGCACCGCGACACCAGCACGACGGGCACACCGCGAGCCAGCAGGCGCTGCAAGGCCGGCAAGGTCGCAGGCGGCAGGTTGCCGGCCCCAAGCGCTTCGATTACCAGGCCGGAGGTTGCTTTTGGCAAGGCGTCAAATAAGGTGCCATCCATGCCGGCGTAAGCCTTGATCAGATAGACGTTGGGCACCACGTGATCGATTGGCGCCATGCCTTTTTGCAGGAGCTTTTCAAAAAAGCGGGGCCCGTTTTTGGTGACTAGGCCGATGGGGCCAAACGACGGCGTGCGAAACGTCGAGACGTTGGTCGTGTGGGTCTTGGTGACAAACCGCGCCGTGTGGATCTCGTCGTTCATGACCACCAGGCAGCCCATCCCGCGCGCCTGGTCGCTGGCGGCTACGCGCACCGCACTGAGAAAGTTGTAATTACCATCGGCGCCGATTTCATTGCTGGAGCGCATGGCACCGGTCACCACCACGGGGATGGTGGAAGGGGTCGTGAGGTCCAGGAAAAAGGCGGTTTCCTCTAGGGTGTCCGTGCCATGGGTGACCACGACGCCGTCAATGCCGTCGACTTCCGCCTGCCGAATGCGCTGGCTGAGGGCCAGCATTTTCTCCGGCGTGACGTGCGGGGAAGGCAGGTTGAAAATCTCCTCGGATGAGACGGTGATGTCTTTGAGCTGAGCAGGGACGGCCATCATCGGGTTGTTAGTGCTAGGCACCACATCACCGGCGTCATTTTCGGTCATCGAGATCGTGCCGCCGGTGTGTAAAGCAAGAATATGTTTCATGAGCTGCCTCCTAGAATGATTAGTTTTAGCTTAGTGGGCGGGCCGCGGGAATGCAAGCCACGACCCAGACAAAAAAACACCGCCAGGGCAGGCGGTGTTCTTGCCTCTGGGCGGAGGCTGTAACGCTAGGTTACAAGAAACAATGATACGACCAGCCGGTTAAAAGTGCTTTGGTGGCGGAGAGGAAAGTGTGAAGAGTTCGCTGTGAGTCTTCTCATCTCGAGCGCCAAGTGAAGCTTCGAACGTTGTTGCAATTTTCTGCAAACGGTCTAGACTTATGCTCGTACCACTAATCTAGGAGTAGGCATCAACGCGTTAAGTGCCACCGGAACGGAATGTGAACGGTGGACGAAGGCCATGTGGGCCGCGGTGTTGACGCCGCATTCGCCTGATCGTTAGGCGTCTCCAACAAAGGAGATTGTCACTATGGAAGTATTATCTTTTTCTGGCCCCAAGATGAAAACGACGCGCACCGTCGTTTTGATGGGTCTTTTTTTGGCGATGGATATCGTCTTGCAGCGGTTCTCGTTTGGGCCGGCGTTTCTGAAGTTTGGGGTCGGCTTTTTCGCCACCGCGCTGATGGGCTATTACTTGGGCCCGTGGGTAGCGGCGGTCGATGCCGCCATGGCTGACCAAGTCGGCGTGCTGCTGGCTGGGGGACCCAACATCCCGCTGTACACGATTAGCGCAGCGGTTGCGGCGTTCATCTACGGGGCATTTTTCCACAATCACAAGGTCACGCTCTGGCGTGTGCTCGCACCGGTGGCCATCGTGCTGATTTTTGTCAATATTGGCCTGGGCACCTGGTGGCTGGCACTGACGGGGTTCAAGTGGCAGGTGATTCTGCCAACCCGTGCCGTCAAGAATCTGATCATGATCCCGATCCAGACGGCGCTGACCTACGCGGCGTTACGCGCGGTGGAGCGGATCCGACCGCGCCTATAACTGTCAATTGGCAAAGCGCTCATGGTGAGCGCTTTTTTGTGCCAAGATAAGGATTGTCCTGAGGCGCAAAACAGGTTACCATAAGGCTGTATATACGAGTAAGGTTTTTTAAAAAGTGATTGGCCAATCCACTTGATGAGTTTCACGGGGCACGACTTGCACATTAGTAACATGGCAAGGCGGCAATGATTCTTATTCAACGAATGGCCATTTTTTGTCCCTCGATTAGTGCCGCAGGACTCGGGGAGGGGTGCTGCAGAACTTGTCGTTAAGGCGTGAACTGACTCTGAGCAGAGCCGGTTTGCGCCTTTTGTGATGGCTCTAAAAAGGCCAGAAACCCCGGGAAACCGCATCCTGGACTAGCCCTTGGCGAAGTTGAAAATATTTTGCCAAAAATCATTGACAGCGGTTGCATTGCGTGCTACCTTTATATCGGATGATGGGAGGGCGAGGCAGGTACCGTCTCGTCAGATTCACCCGGAAACTCCCTGGCGATCCGACCTGAACCTTGGGGTTGCCAGGCACGTTGAGCCTTCCGATCGGTTTGGCGATGAAGACCATGTGAAGAGCATGGGGTCCTTACAGGACGCGTGAGGGATGCTGCTATCACTTTCCTAACTTAATAAAGCGACTGGCCCTGGTGACAGTGGTTGGGATAGCAGGCAGGGGCAACTCTGCAATAAAAAGCCACCGGGGCAACCACGGTGGCAAGGGACACCATTTCGCAAGAGGTGGTGCCCTTTGCGTGCTTCAGGGATGAGCACACACGCCCTTGGGTTGGCAAATGGCCATTCAATGGTAGAATAAAGACCGACTAGAAACGGGGGCACGGCAATGAAGATCCTAGCGATGGACACGTCCAATCAGGCGATGAGTGTCGCGGTGATGGCGGACGGCCAACTGCTGGCGACATCGACAATCAATCACAAGAAGACCCACAGTGAGCAACTCCTGCCAACAATCGACCGTTTGGTGACAGTCAGCGGCCTGACCCCTGCTGAATTGGATCGGGTGGTCGTGGCAGACGGTCCCGGTTCTTACACCGGGGTGCGCATCGCGGTCACGACGGCCAAAACGCTGGCAGATACGCTCAGCCTTGAACTGGTTGGGGTCTCGAGCCTGGCGGCGCTGGCAGCTGGGGCGGTCGGCACCACCAACTTAATTGTGCCGATCATGGACGCCCGGCGGCAAAACGTGTTTGCTGGGGTCTACCAGTGGCTTGATGGTGAGCTGATCAACGTGGTTGAGGACCGGCACTTGGCGCTGACACAGCTGCTCGAAGAGCTTAAGCTGCTGCGGCAGCCGAGCACGTTCGTTGGCAGTGATGTGGCTAAGTTTACTGAGCCAATCAAGGCCACACTTGGGGCCTCGGCGCATTTTGTCGATGCACTGGCCAACTTGCCGCAAGCGGGACGCTTGGCACTGCTTGGCGCGCGGCGCACGCCGGTTGACGTGACCACTTTTGTGCCGCGCTACCTGCGGCTCACTGAGGCGGAGACGAATTGGCTCAAGACGCATGACGATAAGGGGCACGCACCTTATGTTCAGAAAGTTTAAGCAGTGGTTTGACCGTGAACCGCCCGTTGAGCTGGCTTTTCCCGCGCAGTCCTTGCGGGTCGGTGAAAGCACGTATCAGCTGCGCCGGATGACCAATGATGACATCGATGCGGCCCTGGTCATGGAAAAGGCAATCTACCATGACACACCTTGGGACCGGATCGCGTTTATCTCTGAGCTGCGCAAGACACAACGCTCACTTTATTTAGTGTTGTTTGATGAAGACGTGTTGGCCGCGTTCATTGGTTGCTGGTTCGGCAAAGACGAGGCACACATCACTAACATCGCGGTGGCTCCCTTGTATCAAGGACAGGGCATCGGTGAGGCGCTGATGCGGCTCATGATCGATAAGGCGTATGACCTTGGCACCAGTGAAATCACGCTGGAGGTACGGACGGACAACGCGGTGGCGCAACACCTGTATCACAAGTTAGGGTTTCAGGATGGCGAGATTCGTCGTGGCTATTACGTCAGCACGCATGCCGACGCAATGGACATGCGCAAACCGTTGGAATAGAAAGGATAAGTCATGACAAAGCGCGAATTGATCTTAGCATTTGAAAGCAGCTGCGATGAAACCTCCGTGGCCGTGATCGAAGACGGCACCAAGATCCTCAGCAACATTATTGCCACGCAGATCAACTCGCACAAGCGCTTCGGCGGGGTCGTACCGGAAGTGGCCAGCCGCCATCACGTGGAGCAGATTACCGATTGCATTGATTTGGCGCTGAATGAAGCCAATGTCGATTATTCAGACCTGACCGCCGTGGCTGTGACTTACGGTCCGGGCCTGGTCGGGTCGCTGCTGATCGGCGTGACCGCTGCCAAAACGGTGGCGTACGCCCACCAGCTGCCGCTGATTCCGGTCAATCACATGGCGGGGCACATCTACGCTGCACGGTTCGTTAAGCCTCTGCAGTACCCGCTGCTGGCATTGATGGTGTCCGGCGGGCACACGGAGCTGGTCACGCTGACTGCCCCTGGCGAGTTTCACATCATCGGGGAGACGCGCGACGATGCGGCCGGTGAAGCTTACGACAAAATCGGCCGGGTGCTTGGCATCACCTATCCGGCTGGTAAGGAAGTCGATCGCCTGGCACACTTGGGTCATGACACTTTCCATTTTCCCCGCGCCATGGACGGTGAGGACAACCTCGACTTTTCTTTCAGTGGGCTGAAGTCTGCGTTCATCAACACGGTGCACCACGCCGACCAGATTGGCGAGCAGTTGAGCCGTGAAGATCTGGCTGCGAGTTTTCAGGCGGCGGTCGTTGACGTGCTGGTGGATAAAACCGTGCAGGCGCTACACCAGCACCCAGTTGATCAACTGGTGGTCGCCGGCGGAGTCGCCGCGAATCAGGGCCTGCGCGAGGCGATGACCGCGCGGCTGGCCAAAGAGTTTCCCAACATCGACGTGATTATCCCGCCGGTGCGCTTGACGGGCGACAACGCGGCGATGATCGGCGCGGCGGCGCACATTGAGCTCGCCAAGCACCACTTTGCCGACGAGACGCTAAACGCAGTACCAAACTTGAACTTTCAGCACGCTTAAGCATGACAAATCATCAACAAGACCACGTTGCAACCGGACGAGTGTCCCAGGCTGCAATGTGGTTTTATTTGTCTCACCGCCACAGATCGATCGCCGAAAAAATCAGTAAAGCACCGACAATCAGGTTAATGCCGTGAAAGTGGCGGTGGTAGAAGCGGTTGATCAGCTGGCCGCCCAGCGTCCAGGTCAGCGTGCCCAAAGCCCCCAGCGCGACCATCAAGGTCCAGCGCAGGGTGATCGCCGATAGAGCTCCGGTCAGGCTGAAGGCTCCTAGCCCGGTGATAAAGTACAAGTAGCATTTAATGTTGGTGAATTGAAGCAACAGTCCAGTGGTAAAACTGGCCGTGCTGGCGCTGTTGTCGTCGGGGCGACTGATCATGACATGGTAGGCCAAGTAGACGAGATAGGCCGAGCCAATTACTTTCATTACGGTGATAAAGGTCGGTGCACGCTGAAGCCAGTCAGCAAACAGCCCGGCGGCGATGCCAATCACGCCCATACCGACCGCCATGCCGAGGTTCAAGCGCAGGCTGCGCGCGAAGCCGCGCGTTTGCCCCGAGACCATCGCCATGATGGTGTTGGGTCCTGGTGTGAAGGACATAATTAAGAGAAACGAGAGAAAAGCGAGCATAGGCGCCTCCAAATATAATTGCAAATGCAATGGGATAATGATGCTAAGCTTACTCGTTTCTAATTGCAAATACAATCAGTTATCAGTTTCATTTGGCGAGTAAGGCCGGTATACTTAAGCGGGAGGCGAGCTGATGTTTGATGTGATTCGAGAAATTGGGGCCATCACGCGCCTGATTCAAACCAAAAGCAACGCTGAGTTTCGGGGGTTGGGCCTAGGCAACAACGCGTTTATTTACGTCATTCGCGCCTGTGAGCAACCCGGTATGTTCATGGGTGAGCTGGCCGATTCGGTCCAAATCGACCGCACGACCGCCTTCCGCACGATCAAAAAAATGGTCGCGGGCGGATGGTTTGAGCTAAGAGCCGACGCGACTGATCAAAGACTGCGCCGGGTTTATCCAACCAAGAAAGCCAAGGCGGTTTATCCGCGCCTGCATGCCTTCGAACAGGCGCAGTCTGACTACCTGCTCAGCGGTTTGACGCCAAATGAGCGGACGCGGCTGACCGCGCTGGTCAAGAAGCTCAAGGTCAAAGAGCCTTAGCCAATAAAAAATCACCGATTACTCGGTGATCGAAGCCCGACGCAAAATGTCGGGCCTTTTTCTCGTTTTAGTCCTGCATGTCCTCCAGCTTGAGGCTGGCTTTCTCCCAGGCATCTTCCACCTGCTGGGAGGTTTTTTGGTTCTCGTCAAGCTGCGCCTGCAACTTTTGCATTTTGACGTAGTCGCTCAGGGCTTCTGGGGCGGCCATGGCGGTTTGAATCTGCTCGGCCTGCTTGGCGAGGTCATCAATTTGCTGTTCAAGCTTATCCACCTCGCGCTGGACCTTCCGGAGGTCGCGCTGGTTCTGCTTGCTTTGCTGGTAGTCGACCGCGGCCGCGTTGCCGGGCTTTTCTTCCGGCTGATCGCCCTTGGCCTCCGCTTTAGCGGCCTCGACTTCTTCCAGCTTTTGCTGGTAGTAGTCCCAGTTGCCCAGGTACAGGTCCGAGCTTTCCGGGCTGATGGCCACGATGCTGGTGGCCAGCTCGTTGATGAAGTACCGGTCATGTGACACGAACAGGACGGTGCCATCAAAATCGGCCAGCGCATCCTCCAAGACTTCCTTGGAGTTGATGTCCAAGTGGTTGGTCGGCTCGTCAAGGATCAGGAAGTTGTCGTGCCGCAGCGCGAGCTTAGTGAGCTCTAGCCGGGCCTTTTGGCCGCCGGATAAATCGCCGACCCGTTTTTCAATGTCTTCGGCGTCAAAGAGAAAGGCTGCCAGCGCGGAGCGGACACTTTGCTCGGTCATCGTTGGATGGTCATCCCAAATTTCGGCGATGACGGTTTTGTCCCAATGCAGCTGGTGTTGATCCTGATCGTAGTATCCAGTTTCAACGTTCGTGCCAAACCGGGCCTCGCCGGCCAGAAACGGCAGCTGGCCGAGAATGCTCTTGAGCAGGGTCGACTTGCCGACGCCGTTGGGGCCAATCACCGCGATGCGGTCGTGCTTGTTGACCTGAAAATCGATTGGGCCGGCCATCGGGGCCGCCTGGTCGTAGCCGATTGTGGCGTGCTGGACTTTCAGTACCTCGTTGCCGCTGGTTTTCTCCGCTGAAAAGTGAAAATGCACCTTCTTCTCAGTGCCGCTTGGGCGCGGCAGCCGCACCATTTTCTCCAGCTGCTTGCGGCGGGCCTGGGCCTGCTTGGTGGAGGATGCACGCACGATGTTCTTGTCGACGAACTCCTGCAGCTTAGCGATTTCTTCCTGCTGCTTGTTGTAGGCCTTCCATGCCAGCGCGTTGTTTTCCGCTTTGCGCTTCAGGTAGCCGGAATAGTTAGTGGTATAGTGCACGGCCATGGACGGGGTCAGCTCGTAAATTTCCGACACCACGTGGTCCAGAAAGTACTGGTCATGGCTGACGGTTAGGATGGCGCCGGCGTACCCCTTGAGGTAGCCTTCGAGCCAGCCGAGCGTGTCGATGTCCAAGTGGTTGGTCGGCTCATCGAGAATCAGCAGGTCGTGCTTTTCCAGTAACAGTTTGGCCAGGGCCAGGCGGGCGCGCTCGCCGCCGGACAAGGTGGCGACCTTCATGTCCCAGGTGTTCTCGGGGAAATTGAACCCGTGCAGGATCCCGCGAATTTCGGCACGATAGCCGTAGCCGTTTTGCTCCTGAAAGTCGTGCTGTAGCTGGTCGTACTGCTTCATGGTTTGGTCGAAAGCGTTCTGGTCCTTGGCCAGCCCCGGGTCGGCGATTTGCACCTCTAAGGCGTGCATGCGCGTTTCCATGGCGATCAGCGGCGCGAACACGGTCAACAGTTCATCGAAAATACCGCGCTCGGAGTCCAGTCCCGAATCCTGCGCTTGGTAGCCGATTGAGACATCGTGGGCCAGGGTGACCTGGCCGTAGTCGGGTGGGTTGAGGCCGGCGAGGATCTCCAGCAGCGTGGTTTTCCCGATGCCGTTGGGGCCGACCAGGCCGATGCGCGCACCGGTTTGCACTTCTAAGTTAATGCCCGTGAACAGGTCGAGGCCGTTGAACGTGCGGCCAACCCCTTGGGCTTGCATGATGATCATGGTGATATCTCCTTACTTTGCCCGCATGGGCGCGAATCGTCTGCAACCAGTTTACCATACCGAATCCAGCCACTCGTGAAAAAAGGTGAGCAAGCTGGAGCCGCAGGGCTTGCTTTCACAGCTTAAAGCGGTTACTATCGATTTATAAGTATGCCGGGCTTTTCACAAGTACGCCCGACTCGAACGGAGACGGAGGAGACTTATGGCTGAAACAATGATCCCTAAGGCAACCGCAAAACGGCTGCCGCTGTACTACCGCTACCTCAATTTCTTGGCGAACTCTGGGACGACCAAGATCAGCTCCACGGAGCTGAGTGAGGCGGTCAAGGTCGATTCGGCGACGATCCGCCGCGACTTTTCCTATTTTGGCGCCCTGGGCAAACGGGGCTACGGGTATGATGTGACGGACCTGCTTAAATTCTTCAAGAAGATCCTCAACCAGGACCGGCTGACCAATGTGGCGTTGGTCGGGGTGGGTAATTTAGGGCACGCGCTGCTCAATTACAACTTCCGCCAGGCCAATAACATCCGCATTTCCGCCGGGTTCGACGTGAATCCCGACCTGGCCGGCACCATTCAAAGCGGGGTGCCGATTTACCCGATGACCGACCTGATTGACCAACTGCGCCAGCAGCAGATCGAAATCGTGATCCTGACGGTGCCGACCGACGCGGCGCAGGGCATCACCGATGACCTTGTGAAGGCGGGCATCAAAGGCATCATGAACTTCACCCCGCTGCGTATTTCCGTGCCAGCTTATGTTCGCGTGCAAAACGTGGACTTGGCCACTGAGCTGCAGACCCTGATCTACTTCCTGGACCACTACGGCCCGACGCTGAAGGACACCGAAGAAGACGAAGACTAGTTGAATCAATAAACAGGAGCGCCACCTCTCATCGCGAGAAGTGGCGCTCCTGTTGTTTTTACAGGTCTGGATTATAAATCACGTAGTTTTGTGCCTCTGGATTATCCCAGTTGAACTCAGTATTCGCCTTGTTCTCGCGCACGTTCTGGTTGGCGATGGTTTCTTTTCCCAACCCCAAAGCGGTGCGCAGCGTGTCAGAAACGCGCTGGAGTTCTGTGGTGGAGGGAATCTGGTAAGACGATGGGCCGGGGTAAACCATGGCGTCGTGCCCCTGCAGGGTGGTCGATTTGATCGTCCCAGCGGCGGCGCGGTAGTTTTGCACCAAGGCCATCATGTCGGCAAACGAGAGGTTCGTCTGCATGTTGCCCGAAACGGTTTTCAGCAGCTGGTCGAAGTTCTTCAGCGTGTCGGTGGACAGGGCCTTTTTGACGATGGCCTTGATCACTTGCTGCTGCCGCTTCTGGCGGCCGTAGTCGCCTTCAGGATCAGCGTGGCGCATCCGGGCGTAGGCCAAGGCCTGGCCGCCATTGAGATGCATCTTGCCTTTGGTGAAGTGGTAGCTGCCAACGTGTGGGTCGCTCCAGGAAAAGGCGACGTCTACGTCGACGCCGCCGACTGCGTCCACCACTTTTTCCAGCGCGCCCATGTTGACGGTCACGTAGTACTTGATCGGCACATTGACCAGCGCTGAGGCGGTGTTGACCGCCATCTTCGAGCCGCCGATCTCATAAGCGGCATTGACCTTTTGCATGTTGAACGACTTGGTGCCGATCATTTTGGCGGCGGTGTCGCGGGGCAGGGAGACCATGTTGGTTGTTTTGGTTTTGGGGTTGACCACGACGACGATCATCGTGTCGGAGCGGCCGGTGTCGTTGCGCCCGAACGCCCCGGTGTCGGTACCGAGCAGCAGGACTGCGAAGGGCTTTTTCTGCTGAATCGTTTTGGCGACTGTCCCGGCGCTGCCGTCCTCAGTCCCGATGCCGCGGTAGGTCGAGTTCAAGGCGTACTTGGTTTGTGAATACAGTCGCAGGCCATATGCGCCAAGAGCCACCAGCGCGGTGGTGAGAATCAGGATCAATATTTTCAGGAGCGGCCGGTGCGGTCTCTGACTTTGCCGGCGATTGACACGACTGTCCATAGTAGTCCTCGTTTCGTCTATTTGCTTTAGTATACCGCGTTCGCCTTTTGCGGTCAGCGCGAGGTCAGACCTTAAACGAGGTTTAAACTCCTGTCAGTGCCATATTGCGTAGCCAAGCGTCAGCGCTAGCACCCCAATGTGCGCGATCAGGGGCGTTTGAACACTACCGGTTTGCTTGTACAAATAGGCGTAAACGATGCCGACTAGGGTCGCGGTCAGCCAGTGGGTGGGGTCCGTGGCCAAGGCGAATAGGAGCCCGGAGATTAGCGCGGCGCCGAACACGCCCGTGACGCTGGCCAAGTTGCCAAAAATGACCCGGCGAAACGCGTACTCTTCCAGCAGGGGCAGTGCCCAGACTAAAGTCAGCGCATACAGCGGCACGCTGTGCAGTGCCGAGGTGGCCTGGGTGAGCGTTGGCGCCGGCGCATAAAACAGCCAAGACTCCAGCCAGCTGCCCAGCAGTTGGACAATCAGCACGACGGCGACCCCGGACACGCCCCAAATCACTCGGGTCTCGGCTTTGGCCAAGCCCGCAGTTTCAATGGCGGTGGGCAGGCGCAGCTGGCGGTTGAACCGCCAGGCGAGCAGCGCGCCGCCGACCGAGAGAGCCGTGCTGCCCCACAGCCCCGCCTCCCCCGGCCAAAAGTGCAGGATCAGCAGGCTGCCCACCAGGACGGCCAGGTAGGTGCTCAGGATCTGCACCGCGTGTTTTTGCAATGACATGGGAGGACCTCCTTGAGAATATGGGCCTAGTATAACAGAATTAGCACTTAGGGGTTGCAATTGCTAAACTGATTCGGTATAGTATCTAGTGTAGTTAGCACTTAGGACGAATGAGTGCTAAGCGTTCAAATTTTATGCATATGGAGGGATCGTTTTGTTAAAACCATTAGGTGACCGCGTGGTCGTTTCAGTTGAGGAAGAGCAAGAGGAAACTGTTGGCGGCATCGTGCTGGCCAACAACGCCAAGCAGAAGCCGCAACAGGGCACCATCGTTGCAGTCGGTGAAGGGGCCTTGAGTCCTGAGGGCAAGCGCCTGCCGATGGCCGTCAAGAAGGGCGACAAGATCCTGTACGACAAGTACGCCGGCTCTGAAGTCAAAGTGAACGGCGAGGATTACCTGGTCCTGCACGAAAAGGACATCATGGCGATCGTCGACTAAGTTCGGCTCATGGCAATTCCTGCATTAACTATATAAATAATATGAGGTGAAATAAACACATGGCTAAAGAAATTAAGTTCGGTGAAGATGCACGTCGTTCCATGCTGAAAGGGGTCGACAAGCTGGCCGACACCGTTAAGACGACCCTTGGCCCGAAAGGCCGCAACGTTGTTTTGGATAAGTCATACGGCGCTCCTGAGATCACCAATGATGGTGTCACCATCGCTAAGAGCATTGACCTGGAAGATCACTACGAAAACATGGGGGCCAAGCTGGTCGCTGAAGTTGCGACTAAGACCAACGATATCGCTGGTGATGGGACCACCACTGCCACTGTGCTGGCGCAGAGCATTATTCGCGAAGGCATGAAGAACGTCACCGCTGGCGCTAACCCGGTCGGGATTCGCAAGGGGATCGAAGAAGCGACCAACGCGGCCGTTGACGAATTGAAGAAGATTTCTCACAAGGTTTCCGGCAAGAAGGAAATCGCGCAGGTTGCTTCGGTTTCTTCCTCGAGTACAGAAGTTGGCGATTTGATCGCCGATGCCATGGAGAAGGTTGGCCACGATGGTGTCATCACGCTTGAAGAGGGCAAAGGCATTCAGACCGAGCTCTCCGTGGTTGAAGGGATGCAGTTCGATCGTGGCTACCTGTCCCAGTACATGGTCACAGATAACGACAAGATGGAAGCCGACCTCGACAATCCGTACATCCTGATCACTGACAAGAAGATTTCCAACATCCAAGACATTCTGCCACTGCTTCAGGAAATTGTTCAGCAGGGTAAGGCGCTGCTCATCATCGCCGATGACGTTGATGGCGAAGCACTGCCAACGCTGGTTCTGAACAAGATCCGTGGGACCTTCAACGTGGTTGCTGTGAAAGCCCCTGGCTTCGGCGATCGCCGCAAGGCTCAGCTGGAAGACATCGCGGCTTTGACCGGCGCGACAGTCATCACCTCCGACCTTGGCCTGGATCTGAAGGACACCAAGATCGATCAGCTTGGCCAAGCCGGCAAAGTCACGGTCACCAAGGACAACACGACCATCGTTGAAGGCGCCGGCGATAAGGCAGCCATCGACGAGCGGGTGGCAACAATTCGCAAGCAGATTGAAGAGACCACTTCCGACTTCGACAAGGAGAAGCTGCAGGAGCGCCTGGCCAAGTTGGCCGGTGGCGTTGCCGTTATCCGCGTCGGGGCTGCCACCGAAACCGAACTCAAAGAGCGCAAGTACCGTATCGAAGACGCGTTGAACGCGACTCGTGCGGCCGTTGACGAAGGTTACGTCGCTGGCGGCGGTGTTGCGCTGGTCAATGCGGCCAAGGCCGTTGCTGCCCTTCAAGAAGACGGCGACGTTCAGACCGGGATCAACATTGTCCTGCGCGCACTTGAAGAGCCAGTTCGTCAGATCGCGGCTAACGCCGGTCTGGAAGGCTCCGTCATTGTTGAGCGCCTGAAGAAGGAAAAGACCGGCTTTGGCTTCAACGCTGCGACCGGCGAATGGGAAGACTTGGCCAAGGCCGGCATCATCGACCCAACTAAGGTCACCCGTTCCGCGCTTCAAAACGCGGCTTCCGTTGCTGCTTTGATGCTGACGACCGAAGCGGTGGTTGCTGACAAGCCGGAACCAAAGGATGCCGCAGCAGCTCAGCCAAACCCTGGCGCCGGCATGGGCGGCATGATGTAATTTAGCAGCCAACTAATTGGAAGACGGAGACTCGCAATGAGCGAGCGTCCGTCTTTTCTTTTATTCTTACTGGTCCGCCGCCGTGTTGCGTTGACCGGTATGCTATATTTAAGTTAGAAGAAAAGGAGCTGATGCGTTGTGAAACTGATCGAAAACCCGATCCGCCTGAACTTCAGCCTGCACAAGTCGTTGCCGTACACCATGCGCTACCTGTACGGGAAAAGTAACGTGAAGACCTTCCGGCTGTACACGCTGGGCTCAGTGCACGTGTACTCGATTGAAGGTTTTGACCGGCTGGACATCGTGATGACCCATGATCACCGCAACATCAAGCAGGACGAGATCGACTTCGTCCGCGAGGCACTGCTGCCAAGCGACGACCCATCAACATTGAAAATCTCGCATACCGCCAAGAATCAAATTGAGGGTGACGTGCATAAAAAGATCCGGGTCAAGGATCTGGTCATTATCGAAAAGCCGCTCAAATAATCTTTCCGCCCGCCGAGGCCCGCTCGGCGGGTTTTTTAGACAAGATGCTCGACCAGGCGAACTTAGGCTAATCACTCGCCTGCTGCCAGGTCGAGCCCAGTTAGACAAGGTGCGCAGGCTTGGCGGGTTGACCCCAGTAACGCAGGCAAGCGCCAATTATCACGGCGGCGGTACCGGTCAATAAATGTTAAAATATAAGTTAGTTTTCAACTAAAAGGAGTCCCGTCATGGCCAAAGCAGCAAGTGTCACCCCGATGATGCAGCAGTACCAAAAAATCAAAGATCAGTACCCAGATGCGTTCCTGTTTTACCGCATCGGGGACTTTTACGAGCTGTTCAACGATGACGCCATCAAGGGCTCGCAGCTGCTTGAGTTGACGCTGACCGCCCGCAGCAAGAACGCGGACCATCCGATACCGATGTGCGGCGTGCCGCACCATGCTGCCCAGTCTTACATCGATATTCTGGTTGACCATGGTTACAAGGTCGCCATTTGCGAGCAGATGGAGGACCCGAAGAAAGCGGTCGGCATGGTCAAACGTGCCGTGATCCAACTGGTGACGCCTGGCACCAAGATGGATGTCAAAATCGGCGAAGCCAAGTCGAATAACTACCTCGCTGCCGTCGTGCCGGCTGAGGGCAAGTACGGCCTGGCCTACGCGGACCTGTCGACTGGTGAGTTCAAAGTCACCACGCTGAGCAATCGCTTCACGCTCCAAAATGAGCTGGGGGCGCTCGGCAGTCGGGAAATCGTCGTGCCGGACGGACTGAGCGCGGATGATCAAAAATTGCTCGGCCAAGGCGACCGCCTGCTCAGCCGCGCCGATGCCGTGGTGTCAGCCGAGGCCAGTTACGTCAGTCAGGATCTCACTGATGCGCTGCAGGTGCAGGTCGTGTCGATGCTGATGCAGTACCTGCTGACCACCCAAAAGCGCAGCTTGGCGCACATTCAAAAGGCCGTGGCCTACGAGCCGGCCGAGTACCTGGAGATGGACCAGGATGCCCGGACCAACTTGGACATCATCAAAAACTCGCGCACTGGGCGCAAAGGCGACACCTTGCTGGCAGTGCTTGATCGCACCAAAACCGCGATGGGTGGGCGGCTGATGAAGCAGTGGTTGGATCGGCCGCTGCTTGACCTCGCCGCCATCGCAGATCGGCAAAACCAAGTGCAGACGCTGCTGGACCACTATTTTGAGCGCTCCGAGCTGCAAGACCGCCTGACTAAGGTGTACGACCTGGAGCGTCTCGCAGGCCGCGTCGCGTTTGGCACGGTCAATGGCCGCGACTTGATTCAGCTCCAGACCTCCCTGGATCAGGTGCCGGCGATTCAGGAGATTTTGGCCAAGCTGGACGATGGCAGCTTCACGCCGCTGCTCAAGGCGATGGATCCGGTTCAGGACGTTGCGGGCTTGATTCGCCGAGCCATCGAACCCGAACCGCCGATTTCGATCACTGACGGCGGGGTGATCATGCGCGGCTACGACAAGAAGCTGGATGAGTACCGCGACGCCCAGGCCAACTCGAAGCAGTGGATCGCCGATCTGGAAGCCTCAGAGCGCGAAAAAACTGGCATTCACAACTTGCGCATTCGCTACAACAAGGTTTTCGGCTACTACATCGAAGTCACTAACAGCAACCTCGATAAGGTGCCTGAGGACCGTTACGAGCGCAAGCAGACGCTGACTAACGCGGAACGCTTCACCACGCCTGAACTGAAGGCTAAAGAAAGCACGATTCTCGAAGCCGAGGAGCGCGCGACGGGCCTGGAATACGACCTGTTTCAGAAGATTCGCGACGAAGTGAAAAAAGAGATCGGGCGCCTGCAGAAGTTGGCGTCGCAAATTGCCGGCCTTGACGTGTTGCAAAGCTTCGCGGTGGTCGCCGAGGATAACCATTACGTGCGGCCAACGATGCACGCGGGCAGCCACGACCTGACGATCCACGGCGGGCGGCACCCGGTCGTTGAGCAGGTGCTCGGCGAGGCCAAGTACATCCCCAACGATGTGATTATGGACTCGAAAACCGACATCCTGCTGATTACCGGGCCCAACATGTCAGGGAAAAGTACTTACATGCGGCAACTGGCGCTGACCGTGATCATGGCTCAGGCCGGGTCTTTTGTGCCGGCCGATGACGCCTCGCTGCCGATTTTTGATCAGATTTTCACCCGCATCGGGGCCGCTGATGACCTGGCCAACGGGCAAAGTACGTTCATGGTCGAAATGCTCGAGGCCAACGCGGCACTGAGCCACGCCACGGCGTCCAGCCTGATTCTGTTTGACGAAATCGGCCGAGGGACCGCGACCTACGACGGCATGGCGCTGGCGCAGGCCATTATCGAGTACCTGCATGACCACGTGCACGCCAAGACGCTGTTTTCGACCCATTATCACGAGCTGACGGCACTGGCAGACAGCTTGGACAAACTGGAAAATGTCCATGTCGGGGCCGTTGAGGAAAACGGTACCCTGGTCTTCCTGCACAAAATGATGCCGGGCCCGGCAGACAAATCCTACGGGATCCATGTCGCCAAGCTGGCCGGCCTGCCGAGCTCGCTGCTCGACCGGGCGGACAAGATTTTGACCCACCTGGAAGACACCGCGCCGGATCACGCGGCCCAGCCGGATTCCAAGGCCGCGGCGCAAGACGCGCAGCTCAGCCTGTTTCCGACCGAGCCGGTGAAGCCTAAGACCAATCCGGTGATCAAAAAGCTCGAGAAGTTTGACCTGATGGCGGCCACGCCGATGGACGCCATGAACTTGTTGTACGACCTGCAAAAGCAATTAAAGAAGAAGTGAGCGTATGCCTAAAATTCATCAACTCTCAACGACGCTGAGTAATCAGATCTCCGCTGGGGAAGTGATCGAACGCCCGGCTTCCGTCGTCAAGGAGCTGGTCGAAAATTCAATCGACGCTGGGGCGACTCAGGTCGACGTCATCGTTGAAGAAGCCGGCCTGAAAACCATCAAGGTCGTTGATAACGGCAGCGGCATCGAGCCCGATGATGTGCCGACGGCTTTTTTGCGCCACGCAACGTCCAAAATAGCGACCACGCGTGATCTGTTTAACGTACACAGCCTAGGGTTTCGCGGTGAGGCCTTGGCTTCGATTGCGGCCGTCGCCGACGTGACCTTGGCGACCGCGACTGAACCGGGCCTGGGTACCATCGCGCACATCAAGGGCGGCAAGATGCTGGACCAGCACTCGGAGGGCCTGCGCAAAGGCACTCAAATCGCCGTTAACGACCTGTTTTACAATACGCCGGCACGGCTGAAGTACGTCCAGTCGCAAAACACCGAGCTCAACCACATTCTGGACATCATTGACCGGCTGGCGCTTGGCCACCCTGAGATTGCCTTCTCGCTGAAAAATAAGGACCGCGTCGTCATCAAAACGGCCGGCACCAATGACCTGCAGCAGACCATCGCGGGAATTTACTCCGTGGCGACGGCCAAAAGCATGCTGGATTTTCAGGGGGAAGATAACGATTTTCGCGTTCACGGCTACACCAGCTTGCCGGACACCACGCGCTCGTCGCGCAACTACATAAGTCTCATGATCAACGGGCGCTACATCAAAAATTATCAGCTGATGAAGGCCTTCATCGCCGGTTACGGCTCTAAGCTGATGGTTGGCCGCTATCCTTTGGCTGTGATTGCAGTGGAGATGGATCCGCTGCTGGTGGACGTGAACGTTCACCCGACCAAGCAGGAGGTCCGCCTGAGCAAGGAAGATCAGTTGGGGGCACTGCTGACGGCCACGATTCGCGAGCGGCTGGGCCGAGAAAACCTCATTCCAGACGCGCTGCACAACCTGCGCCAGCACAACCCGGTGGATATGGACCAGCTGACCATCGCGTTGAACCAGGCATCACGGACCATGCCGCCTTCGCCAAGCATGGTCGGAGAGCAGCAAGCGCCTGCCGTGCCGCTGCAGGCTGATGGCGGCGATGCCGCAGACGCTGCGCCTGCCGATACCGGACTGGCCATTTCCGATTTGGACGACCGACCGATTTTCGACGAGCCCGATCGTCTGGCGGCATGGGATAAAAAATACCAACGCCCGGTCAGGCCTGAAGCAACGGCGCGGTCGACCCTGGTCGCAGAGCCGCGGCCCAAGGAGCGCTTCCCCAGCGAACTGAGGTACCTGGCCCAAGTGCACGGCACATACTTGCTAGCCGAGGCACCGGACGGACTATACATGCTCGACCAGCACGCGGCGCAAGAACGCGTGAACTACGAGCGTCTGCGCCGAGAAATCGGCGAAGTCAGCACGGATGAGCAGGCCCTGCTGGTGCCGATCACGCTGGACTACCCGGCCAGCGACGCCGTGGCGATTCGCGAAAAGCGTGACGTGCTGGAAGGCGTTGGGATTTTTCTGGAGGATTTTGGCCAGAACACGTTTGTCGTGCACCAGCACCCGACCTGGTTCAAGAAGGGTGAGGAGGAGCAAACGATTCGCGCCATCATCGATTGGGTGCTGGATGAAGGACATGTGACGGTGGCTTCTTTCCGCGAGAAAACGGCGATTATGATGAGCTGCAAGCAGGCCATCAAGGCCAACCATCACATTGATCGGCCGCAAGCCGAGGCGCTGCTGAAAAATCTGGCGCAGTGCGAAAATCCCTTCAACTGCCCGCACGGTCGTCCGACCCTGGTTCATTTTTCCAACACGGATCTGGAGAAAATGTTCAAGCGCATTCAGGATAGCCACCAAAGCTTCGGCGGTGCAAAATGATTATCCTAGCAAGCGGTTCGCCGCGGCGGCAGGAACTGTTGAGGCGGGTGGTGCCTGAATTTTCGGTGGAACCAGCGCAAATTGATGAACGCGCCTTGCCCGTTCTGGCGCCGCGTGCCTACGTCCAGCGGCTGGCGATGACCAAGTGCGCCACGGTCGCGCAGCGTCACCCCGGGGCGACGGTGATTGCGGCCGACACCATGGTTGCGTTCAACGGCCAGCTGCTCGGCAAACCGCAGACGGCTGAGGCCGCGACGGCCATGCTCGAGCAGCTGTCGGGGCAGACCCACCAGGTGCACACGGGGATGTGCGTGGCTTGGCCGGACAAAACCGCCAGGCAGGTGGTGGTGACCACCGAGGTGACCTTCTGGCCGCTGACGTCTAATGAAATCGCTGATTATGTCGCGACTGGCGAGCCGCTGGACAAGGCGGGTGCATACGGGATCCAGGGCCAAGGGGCACTTCTGGTTAAGGCAATCAAAGGCGATTACTATAATGTGGTTGGCCTTCCCATCAGCACACTGGCCCGCCTGTTAAAAGCAAAGAAATGATGTAAGTCGACTGAGTGGTCGGCTTATTTTTTTGTCCATAGTGCTGAGACATCAGGGGACTCAGGGCAAAATCCCGCAACCGCGTATTTATTTATCGACAGGAGGTGAGCGCATGAAATCTTGGCGATGGTGCGGCGTGCTAGTGTGGGTTGCCCTGATGTGGCTGGTGATTTTGCCCCAGCCGGTGGCGGCCGCGGATGTGACTGTCCCAACCATTCTCCCCGAGGGCTTTGATATGCCGACTATTTCGGCATCAGGCTCGCAGTTTCGCACCCAGCCGAACTGGTACACGCATGGCTATATTGTGTCAGTAGCCAACACTGGCGTTCACGCGCTGGTGCCAGAGGACGCGTCGTTGACCTTAGAAAATGAACCGGCGATTGATGCCTATGGGGCGCCAGTGGGAGATCAATACTACTATGCGATTGTCCACAACGGCGGGGCGGTGCCGATGAAAGCCTCTTTTCACAAAGGACTCGATTATTTCGATGAGGGGGCTGAGATTCATACCAAAATGCAGGTGGGGGATGGGTCGGTCAAAGTCATAGGTGGCCAGCTTGGCGATGATCCTAGCATTGGGATTACTGGTAATTTTGGGGCGGTTTGGATTGGAGAAGAATATGACTATATTGACTATTTACTGACCTTCCAGACAGTGACGGTGCCGACCTGGTTTCGTTACCAAATCGACATCATCACAAGTGAGACTCATGCCACCTTTCATTCACAGTTGTTTCCAGTACTAGTCATTCCCGATGACTGGGCACCACCGCTTTCGACGCCAAGGCGAGTCTTATTCGGTGGGCAGTCGACCACTCTCGGCATCGCGAGATTGGATCAGACGCTTCAGCCTGAGTATGTTTGACAGGCCTCTCCACCCAGCGCCGCCCTTAGCGGTAATCGTCTAACGATAACTAATGCACCCGCGGTAGTGGGCGCTGTCCAAGTTTATGCGACCTTCACTGTTCCGGCACATCCAATGTGGGGAGCCAGCATGACATACATTGGGCCGCCGCTGGAACTTTACTTGGCCACGGTTAAAAATCTGGCTGTGAATTTTCGCCGCGATGCACATTTCAGCGTTGCGTTGCCGCCAGGGTTGATGGTGCAGGGGTTTGCCTGGCAGTTCAATGGTGCAGACCAGACAGGCGACGCGCAGGCACTGCGCCTCTCCGAAGTTACTGAAGGCGGTACAGTGCATTGGCAAGCGAGCTTGCGTAATCTTTCGGGTGAGGTGATTGAAGCTGCCGCGGATGCCAGTTTGCAGGTGCTTTACCCTGATGCGCTGATGCTGTTGAAAGTTCCTGATTTGATTTTTATGCACGAAGTTGGTGGGGCGTTTCAGTCACCGACAGTTCAGGAGTTGATCGCTGGCCAGTTTGCCGGCCGCGCGGCGCTGTCCCAGATACCAGGTGAAGGTTCCTCTTGGTTGACTGCCGCCGGCGGGGAGCTGGAGGTTGCTGACGGCCGGACGGACCCTGATTCGCCATGGCAGTTGAGGGTCATGGTTGGCCACTTTCAAAGTCTTAAAGCATCATTCACCTCACAAGCTGAAATAAGGGTGCTTTTGACAGACGATAAGGAGGTGGTGAATGTGTCTGCACCAATTGTTGCCGGGCAAGCCAGCTTTGTTAAGCTGGCCAGCCGGCCTGATGGTGCAAATAGAGAGTATGTGTACGATGTGCAAGCCGTATTGGCGCTGGGGGCAATTTCCAACCCGCTCGCCGGCGAATACAGCGCCACGGTGAATTGGGGGTTGGCAGCCGTGCCGACCCCACGTGTCTGATTGCAAATAGTTCAAGGGGGATTTCGAATGAAAAAAGCAACTTGGCTTATTAGCACCGTTGCTGCTGCATTATTGGCAAGCGGCGCGCCGCTGACGATCAAGGCTGCCGGGCCAGGGGAGGCAAAGGATAACCTCAACACCTCGACGAATGCAGCCTTTGTGCTGAAAGACGATACGGATACCGCTGAGGCAAATAGCGTCGCGCTGTTCAGTATTAAGGCGGGAAAACTTTCACTTAAATCGGTGCCAAACCTGAATTTTGGCCCAAAGGATGTTCAAGATTTGATTAAAGGAGATGCCACGCTAACCTTAGCAGATGGAAAAGTGGCTCCAGGAACTGATGGATATGATGGCAACGACGCTAAGACCATCCAAGTGGAGGACTTTCGCGGGAACAATGTCGGGTGGAAGTTGACGGCTAGTTTAGGCGAATTTATGCATGGTTCTGAGCCATTAACCGCGACAAGCTTAGTTTTTGACGGTTCCGCACAGGGCGACAACTATCTCGGCGTTCTTGGTACCGGCGATATTGCTAAAGGCGCTGTACCCATTATAAATGCCGGTCAAGGAGAGGGTAGTGGTGTGACGAATGGGATTGTCAGGGATGCGACACTGATTTTGCCGCAGACATATAACGCAAGTGCAGGCGAATACCGGGCAAAAATTACTTGGCTCCTGGCCACCACGCCACCAGAAGAAACACCGACCGATCTTAGTGGTAACAGTGGCGCTGATGACCCTGAGGGCGACTAATCGAAACCAGTTTTCTGGTTGATTCGGATGGGCAAGGAAGGCACGGCGAACTGGGACGGACTGCTAAGTTGGTCCCAGTTTTTCGGTAGGGAGGGATCGTGATGCGGCGATGGTGGTGGTTGCTACTTTTGGTTGGGCTACTCACGCCCGGTCATAGGGTATTGGCGGAAGGGGCCGGCTTCACGGTGACGCCCGAGCTGCCCGCCAATCAACTTGGCGGAGATACCGGCTGGTTTAACTTGCTAGTCACACCGGGACAAAAACAGGAGTTGACGGTGGAGGTCGACAATCAATCTGATCAAACCAAAAGACTAAGGCTTTCGCTCACCAATGCCTTCACTCAGGATAATGGCCAGGTGGGCTACGAACCGAACCAGCGCAAGGATGCTTCAGCTAAAGTTCAGCTGACCGCGATTGGCTCCAAGCCCATCACAATCGATCTGGCAGCGCATCAGGGACGGAAGGTGACATTTCAAATCACCCCGCCAGCTGGAGGCTTTGCCGGTCAGGTGCTCGGTGCGGTGTACGTGAAAGACTTGACCGAACCAGGTGAGACCTCTGGCAACGGCTTTGCAGTCACGAATCAGTTTGCAATGGTGGTCGCAGTTCAGCTGCAAACAAGTGAAACGTTGGTGCCACCAGTGTTGCACTTGCTGAGTGTGAAGGCGAAAGCCGATCGTGTGCAGGCCACCATCCAAAACGCGGCGCCTCGCCTGTTCGGTAAGCTCAGTCTGCGGGCACAGGTGCTTCCAACTGGCCAGACCAAGCCCGTGTACCAACAGAAAAATAACAATTACGCCATGGCGCCTAACTCCGCCTTCAATTATCAGCTGACCCCGCCAAAAGGGCTGGCGGCGGGCAAGTATCAGCTTGTGATTGACGCGGCGGCAGGAAGCTACAAGTGGCATTTCACAACACAATTTACCGTCAAAGCGCCAATCGCCGCAACAACGCCCGCAACACCGGCCATCCAGCAGGCTAGTAGAACATGGTGGCCCTGGGCCATCGCGCTGGTGGCGATGCTGCTGATCGGCATGGTAATTGGCTGGTGGCGCGGCCGGCGCCAATCAGCCGGGAGGTGAGAGAATGGCAAAGAGGTTGTGGATGGCGCTGCTTGCGATTGCCGTTTTTGGCTTAGGCGCCAACCTTCAAGCGGTTCAAGCGGCTGAAGGACGCCAGAGTGTGGCGTCCTTCACACTGATGGCTGACCAAGTCACGGAGCCGGTGCCACCAGAACCAACAGAAAGCCTGTCCCACCTCGAGTTCGTGCCAACCGGATCAAACGCGGCACTACCTGCGACCGGTAACTCAGCAAATGTCAGTGTGGCCATCCTGGGGCTGCTTGTATTGGTTGTTGTTGGGCGCGCCCGAAAAAGAGGCGGCAGTGAGGTTTAGCGATAGGGCGCTGCCTGCCAGAAGGCGCCTCATAAACGCAAAAACACGACTCACCAGGTTTGGTGGGTCGTGTTTTGTCATTAGCCGTGAAACAGGTGCAACAGCCAATGCGCCCCAAAGATCAGGCTCATGCTGTAAACGGCAATGGTAATGGGCTTGCCCAGGATGATGACCCAGGCGAAAAACTTGAACTTCATGTGGGTCAGGCCGGCGACTAGGCAAAGCACATCATCCGGAGCCACCGGCGCGACGATGGCGATGGCGAAAAACGCGTCGAACTTCTGTTGGTTTTTCGCGTAGGCCATGTACTTGTCAAAGACTTTTTCCGACACAATGTGCAAGATGAAGGGCTTCCCGTAGTTGCGCGCCAGGAAAAAGTTGATGAACGAGCCGATCACGATGCCGATGTAGTTGTAGGCAAAGCCTTGCCAAGGGCCGAAGAGAATCACGCCGGCTGCGGTGCTGACACCCCCTGGGATGATAGGGATGACCACTTGGACCACTTGAATCAGGATAAAAATCAGCGGCCCGACCCAGCCGGTAGAGTTGATGTAGGTGTGAAGGCTCGCGAGGTCGTGGAATACGCCGATGTGGTACCAGTAAACAGTGACCCAGATGATGCCCACCAGCGAGCACAGCGCCGTGAGGTTGATTAACCGTCTTGAGGTCGTCTCACTCGTCTTCCTCACCTCCCTTAAATTCTGTCACCGTTATTTTACCAGCCTGACTTGCAGTTGGGTACTAACGCTAGGCTGAGAAGCCCTCAGACCTGCGGCCGATGTTGCTGCACCGGGCTTTGCCGGCGGCGAACACTTTCGTCACCCTGGACAATCCAGGACTTGCGCAATATGGTAAACTAGAATGACATCTAAACGATCAAGTGAGGGCAATATGTACGAATACATGAACGGAATCATCGCCGCCACCGAGCCCGGCTATGTGGTGCTCGACGTGAACGGGATCGGCTACCGCTTGCTGATGGGCAATCCATACGCTTACGCGGCCGGTCAAAAGGCGAAGATCTGGGTGCAGCACATTATCCGGGACAACGATCAGGCGCTTTACGGGTTCGAAACTGAAGAGGCGAAGCGGACCTTCAATCAGCTTCTGACTGTGACGGGTATCGGCCCCAAATCGGCGCTGGCGATTTTGGCCAACACTGACAGCAATGGGCTCAGCCAGGCAGTGTCAGGCGGCGACGTCAATTACCTGACGAAGTTCCCTGGCATCGGCAAGAAAACCGCGCAGCAAATCATCCTGGATCTGAAGGGCAAACTGGCGCTCACCGCGCAGCCGGAACCGGCCGCTGCGCCTGACGTGGCACCGGAACTTGCCGATGCCTTGGCAGCACTGGTGGCGCTGGGCTATCAAGAAAAAGCCGTGAACAAACTGAGCGACAAGCTGGCTGAAAGCGGTGAAACCACAACCGACGGGTATTTGCGCCGCGGTTTACAACTGTTGAGTTAATTTTGAGTGAGGAGGGACAACGTGGCTGACGATAGAATCGTGTCAAAGGACGCAGATAGCCAAGACGATGCGGTCGAGCGCAGCCTGCGTCCGCACAAGCTGAGCGACTACATTGGCCAAACGGCGGTGAAGTCGCAGCTTGAGGTGTACATCAAGGCGGCGCTCAAGCGCGAAGAGGCCATGGACCATGTCCTGCTGTACGGCCCGCCAGGTTTAGGGAAAACCACGCTGGCGCTGGTGATTGCCAACGAGTTGGGTGTGCACATTCGCACGACTTCAGGACCAGCGATTGAAAAGCCCGGCGATTTGGTCGCGCTGCTCAACGAGCTGCAGCCCGGCGACGTGCTGTTCATTGATGAAGTTCACCGCCTGCCGAAAATTGTCGAGGAAATGCTCTATTCGGCGATGGAAGACTTTTACATCGACATTGTGGTCGGTGAAGGGCCAACGGCTCATCCGGTTCATTTTCCGCTGCCGCCGTTCACGCTGATTGGCGCGACGACACGGGCGGGGATGCTGTCGGCACCACTGCGCGACCGCTTCGGGATCACCGAGCACATGGCCTACTACAACGAAGACGAGTTGAAGCAAATCGTGTTGCGCTCGGCCGGCATTTTCAACATGGCGGTGCCGGAAAGTGCCGCGCTTGAAGTGGCCAGGCGCTCGCGCGGGACGCCGCGGATCGCCAACCGGCTGCTGCGGCGGATCCGTGACTTCGCTGACGTGGCTGATACCACACTGTCCGTCCGGCTGGTCGACCACGCGCTGGATCAGCTGCAGGTCGACGACCGCGGGCTCGATGCCATTGACCGTAAGCTCCTCATGATGATGATCCGCGACTACGATGGCGGTCCGGTTGGGCTGAACACCATCGCGGCCAATATCGGCGAGGAGACTGCGACCATCGAAGAAATGTACGAACCGTACCTGCTTCAGATCGGGTACCTCAAGCGCACGCCGCGCGGCCGGATGGTCACGCGCGCCGGGTACCAGCACCTGAACATTCCGTTCACAGAACACTAAGGAGAAAACATGCTCACCACTGAAGATTTTGACTACGACCTGCCTCATGAACTGATCGCGCAGACGCCACTGAAAAAGCGTGACGCCAGCCGCCTGCTGGTGTTGAATGCCGAAACCGGCGCGTATGAGGATAAGCATTTTTACGATATTCTGGACTACCTGAACCCTGGCGACGCGGTCGTGATGAACGACACGAAGGTGATGCCGGCCCGGCTTTACGGCGTCAAAAAAGAAACCGGCGCGCACATGGAAGTGTTGCTTTTGCACAACACGGAAGGCGACCAGTGGGAAACGCTGATGAAGCCCGCTAAAAAGGCGCCAGTCGGGACCGTGATCGATTTTGGCGACGGGCTGCTTCAGGCCACGGTCAAGGAAGAGCTCGATCACGGCGGCCGCATCATCGAATTCCATTACGACGGGATCTTCATGGAAATCCTGGATCAACTTGGCGAAACGCCGCTGCCGCCTTACATCAAGGCCAAGCTTGACGACCCGGATATGTACCAAACGGTTTACGCCAAGGAAATGGGTTCCGCGGCGGCCCCGACGGCCGGGCTGCACTGGACGCCAGAACTGTTGCAGAAGGTGAAAGACAAGGGCGTCAAGCTCGTCTATCTGACGCTGCACGTGGGCCTCGGCACGTTCCGTCCCGTTTCTGAGGACAACATCGAGGACCACAAGATGCACAGCGAGTTCTACCGCTTTTCCCAGGAAGCCGCGGACACATTGAACGAGGTCAAGCAAAACGGTGGCCGCATCATCGCGACCGGGACGACCTCGATTCGCACGCTGGAAACCATCGGCACCAAGTTCCACGGGGAGATCAAGCCGAGTTCCGGTTGGACAGACATCTTCATCAAGCCCGGGTACCACTGGACGCTGGTGGATGCCTTTATCACCAATTTCCATTTGCCAAAATCTACGCTGGTGATGCTGGTGGCCGCTTTCACGGGCCGGGAAAACATCCTGAACGCCTATCAGCACGCCATTCAGGAGAAGTACCGCTTCTTCAGCTTCGGGGACGCAATGTATATTCATAAGTAAAGGCTGCGCGCAGTCGCGCTCGGCAGAGCAACGGCCGAATGGATAGCTACGCCTCGCGCACTGGCCGCTTGCGGCCAGCACGCAAAGCTAGGCTATCCATCGGCCTAAGTACGCTCTGCCTCGCAGCCTAAAAAAGCCGCCGCAGATCACTCTGCAGCGGCACCACGTGGTTTAGCGAAGGGCCCAGATAAATTCTCAATATCGAAAACGACAACCAACCAGATTTTCTTTTAACGCATCGCTGCGCGGAACTCTTAATCGAATTAATCGATCACGTATGACACTCTAGCTGAGCCCTTCTTAGTGACTATAACACCGTGTCATGTCTGACTGCAATCAAAGTCTACCAGGAGGTTTTATGCCCGCACTCGAATATCATCTTAAACACATTGATAAGCACTCCGGCGCCCGGCTCGGCGAGATCGTGACGCCGCACGGCACGTTTCCGACCCCGATGTTCATGCCGGTCGGGACCCAAGCGACGGTGAAGACGCTGGCGCCTGAAGAACTCAAGGAGATGGGGGCTGGGGTGATTCTGGCCAACACCTATCACTTGTGGCTGCGGCCCGGCGAGGACATCGTCGAGGAAGCTGGTGGGTTGCATCAGTTCATGAACTGGGACCGCGGCCTGCTCACCGATTCCGGTGGCTTTCAGGTGTTCTCGCTGGCGAAGAACCGCGACATCACGGAAGCCGGGGTGAACTTTCGCAACCACCTCAACGGTGCCAAAATGTTCCTGTCACCGGAAAAGGCGATTGGAATCGAAAACGCGCTGGGACCAGATATTATGATGAGTCTGGACGAATGCCCGCCGTTTTTTGAAAGCTACGATTACGTCAAGGCCAGCGTGGCGCGCACGAGCCGCTGGGCCGAGCGCGGCTTAAAGGCGCACCAGCACCCGGACCGCCAGGCCTTGTTCGGCATTGTTCAAGGTGCCGGCTTCCGCGATTTGCGGGCGCAAAGTGCGAAAGATCTGGTCAGTCTTGATTTCCCGGGGTATTCGATTGGCGGGTTATCCGTTGGCGAATCCAAGGAAGAAATGAACCACGTGCTGGACTTCACTGTGCCGATGCTGCCGGATACCAAGCCGCGGTATCTGATGGGCGTCGGCTCGCCTGATGCGTTGATCGACGGCGTGCTCCGCGGCATCGATATGTTTGACTGCGTTTTGCCGACGCGAATCGCACGCAAGGGGACGGTCATGACGTCGCACGGTCGGGTCGTGGTCAAAAATGCTCAGTACGCGCGGGACTTCACGCCGCTGGATGACAACTGCGACTGCTACACCTGCCGCAATTACACACGTGCCTACATTCGCCACCTGCTGAAGGCCAATGAAAGTTTTGGTGAACGGCTGACGTCTTACCACAATGTGTACTTCCTGCTTCACCTGATGAAGCAGGTCCGCGAGGCCATCGCGGAAGACGCTTTGAACGATTTTCGGCAGGACTTTTTCGAGCGGTACGGCTACTTCAAGCCGGATGCGAAGAACTTCTAAGCTAGCTATCAGGCTTTAACTTTGGTACAGTGTTCCATGAACAATAAGAAAACGAGGTGCGTAATTTGGCAGGAAGTATATCTACGATTCTGATGATTGTCGTCATGTTTGCCTTTTTCTACTTCTTCATGATGCGGCCACAGAAGAAACAGCAGCAACAGCGTCAAGAAATGCTCAGCGGTCTGAAAAAAGGTGACAAGATTATCACGATTGGTGGGTTGCACGGGGTGATCGACAAGATTGACCGCAGCAACAACACGGTTGATTTGGATCTTGACGGTGTTTATTTGACCTTTAACCTTTCGGCGATCCGTACGGTGACACCGCAGGGTGAGAAGACTCCGGCGCCGGTTGCAACCGAAACGGCCGCTAAGGATGCCACCGATGAGGACAAGCCATACTCCGAAGGGGATGGCGATTCATCGGCTGACGACCAGGAAGACACGAACAAGTAAAGCCAATTTTAGATTGACGCCTCGCAGCTGCGGGGCCTTTTTTTACGCCAAATCCAGTCGAATGAATTCGGTTACGCTCAGTCTGTCACGAAAGAAAATTTTGATGAAAAGGCTTATGCAACGGCATTATGCACCATTCAAAAACAATTCCGTGAAATTTTTCACTCAAATTTGTTTACAAATTCACATTGTTCCTGTATATTATTGTTTGTGAAATGGTTAACGAAAAATTTGACAGACTTGTGGAGGGATATCAATGCTCAAACAGAAGCCAGAAGCAACAACTGACATCGACGCGATGATCGACGACCTGGTCAAAAAAGGCCAGGAAGCGCTCAAAGTGCTGAAGACCTACGACCAAGCCAAGATTGACCACATCGTTCACCGCATGGCGATCGCCGGGTTGGATCACCATATGGAGTTGGCCAAGATGGCAGTCGAGGAAACCGGCCGTGGGGTTTATGAAGACAAGGCCATCAAGAACATGTTCGCCACCGAAGAAATTTGGCACTCGATCAAAAACGACAAAACCGTTGGCGTGATCGAAGAAGACAAGCAGCGGGGGCTGACCAAGATTGCTGAACCAATCGGGGTCATCGCCGGTGTCACACCGGTCACCAACCCGACTTCGACTGTCATGTTCAAATCCGAAATCGCGATCAAGACGCGGAACCCAATCATCTTCTCGTTTCACCCAGGGGCCCAGAAGTCTTCAGCGCGAGCCCTGGAAGTGATCCGCGACGAGGCGATGAAGGTCGGCCTGCCGGAAGGGGCCCTTCAGTTCATTGCCGAGCCAAGTATTGAGGCCTGCCAAGCGCTGATGCATCACCCAGGCATCGCCACCATTTTGGCCACTGGCGGTCCTGGTATGGTCAAGTCCGCGTACTCCAGCGGCAAGCCGGCCTTGGGCGTTGGCGCCGGGAACGCGCCAGCCTACATTGAGCAAACGGCCAACATCAAGCAGGCGGTCAACGACATCGTGCTGAGTAAGAGCTTCGACAACGGCATGGTCTGCGCCTCCGAACAAGGCGTGATCGTCGACGAGCCGATCTACAGCCAGGTCAAAAATGAGTTCCAGGCGCAGGGCGCTTACTTCATCAAGCAGAAGGACCTCAAGAAGTTCACTGAAACAGTGATCAATACCGACAAGATGGCAGTCAACCCGCGGATTGTCGGCCAAAGTGTTCAGCAGATCGCGGAATGGGCAGGTATCGAGATCCCGCAAGACACCACGATTTTGATTGCCGAACTCAAGGGCGTCGGCGATGCTTACCCACTGTCTCACGAAAAGCTGAGCCCCGTGTTGGCCATGATGAAGGCCAAGGACCACGAGGACGCCTTCAAGCTGGCCGAAACCATGCTCGACATTGGGGGTCTGGGCCACACCGCGATCATCCACACCGCCGATCAGGATCTGGCGCTGGAATACGCCGATAAGATGCAGGCTTGCCGGGTGCTGGTCAACAGCCCGTCGACCTTTGGCGGCATCGGGGATCTGTACAACGAAATGATCCCGAGCCTGACGCTTGGCTGCGGTTCGTACGGTGGCAACTCAATTTCACACAACGTGGGGACGATCGACTTGCTTAACATCAAAACTCTGGCAAAGCGCCGCAACAACATGCAATGGGTCAAGCTGCCGCCGAAGATTTACTTCGAACGTAACTCGGTCCGCTACCTCGAAAAGATGGACGGCCTCGACCGCGTCCTGATTGTTGGGGACCGGGGGATGGAAAAGCTCGGGTACGTCCGCATCGTTGAAGACGTGCTGAAGAATCGGACTAACAAAGTGGACATCCAGACGTTCCTAGATGTCGAACCGGATCCTTCGACCAACACGGTTTACAAGGGCACAGCCATTGCGAAGGACTTCAAGCCTGACGCAATCGTCGCAGTCGGCGGCGGCTCCGTCATGGATGCGGCCAAGGGCATCTGGCTGTTCTACGATGGCGACGGTGATTTCTTCGGCGCTAAGCAGAAGTTCCTGGATATCCGCAAGCGCACTTACAAGTTCCCGAAGCCAACCAAGTCCAAGCTGGTCTGCATCCCGACGACTTCCGGGACCGGTTCCGAAGTGACCCCGTTTGCGGTCATCACCGATTCTGATACTGGGATCAAGTACCCGCTGGCTGACTACGCCTTGACGCCAGACGTTGCGCTGGTTGATTCGCAGTTTATTGAAACCGTGCCGCCGAAGGTTGTGGCCGACACTGGCCTGGATGTCATCTGCCACGCGACCGAAAGCTATGTGTCGACCATGGCGAGTGACTACACCCGCGGCCTGTCCCTGCAAGCACTGAAGCTTGCCTTCGACAACTTGGAGGCGTCCTACAACGGCGATCTTGAAGCCAAGGCGAAGATGCACGATGCTTCAACCATTGCCGGGATGGCCTTTGCCAACGCCTTGCTGGGGATCAACCACAGTATCGCGCACAAGCTGGGCCAGACCTTCCACTTGCCTCACGGACGTTGCATCGCAATCACCTTCCCGCACATCGTTCGCTACAATGCCGCTCGGCCAAAGAAGCGCGCCGTATGGGCGAAGTACAACTACTTCCGCGCTGACGAAGATTACGCCCAAATCGCCCGGTTCCTGGGCCTGAAGGGCAACACGACCGAGGAGCTCGTCGAAGCGTTTGCCCAAGCTTATATTGACCTGGCCCACCGGGTCGGGGTCAAGATGAGCCTGAAGGAGCAAGGCATCGAGAAGCAGGATGTGCTGGACAATGTTGATCGCATTGCCGAGCTGGCCTACGAAGACAACTGCACGGTCACCAATCCGATCGAGCCGCTGATTGCAGACATGAAGCAAATCGTGCTCGATGAGTACGAAGGCACCGCCTCAAGCGTTGGCACCAAGTAACCATTTCAAGCCCTCACACAAGTCTCAAGGAACCGGAAGAACACGTCGAAAGGCGTGTTTTTTTTGCGTAAGTCATGCATAATAGGTAATGTGTATAAACTGAAAGTAAGGATGACTATGACACCAAATAAAGAAGACTACCTCAAAATGATTTTCGAACTGGGTGGGGACACAGCCTTGATCTCCAACAAGCAGATCGTAGTTGGGCTGAACGTTTCGGCTGCCTCAGTCAGTGAGATGGTCACTAAACTGGTCGAACAGCATTACGTTACGCACACGCCGTATCAGGGCATCAAGCTGACCGCCAGTGGCCAGAGCCGGGCGGCCGCCTTAGTGCGCAATCACCGGCTGTGGGAAGTCTTTTTGACCGAAGACCTGGGCTATCCGGTGGACAATGTGCATTCAGAAGCCGAGATGCTGGAACACGCGATGACGCCGGAAATGGCGGACCGTATGGCCAAGTTTCTGGGCAACCCGAAGTACTGCCCACACGGCGGAGTCATTCCCGATGCGGACGGCCATTACCTAGATCAAAGCCGCGTCACGCTGAGCCAAGTCGACGTCGGCGTCCAGGGCCACATCGAGCGGATTGTCGACGAGCCGGGGCTGATCGATTACGTCTTTGGCCTGGGGCTTTCGATTGAGGACCACTTTGAAGTGATCGCCAAAAGTGAACAGGCGATCAGGATCCGCCAGCGGGAAACGGGCAAGGAACTCGACATTGATCCGATCCGGGCGGCGCACATTTTTGTTGAATTGTAGTTATCTTTTGAAAGCGGTGGCAGTATCACTATGAGTAACGAAGTCAATGCAGTCATTATTATGTTTGGCGGATCGGGAGACCTCGCGCATCGTAAGCTGTACCCGGCGCTGTTCGGGCTGTTTCAGCACGGCATCTTGAAGGAACATTTTGCGGTGATCGGCACCGCCCGGCGGCCGTGGAGCGACGACCATTACCAAGGCGTCGTCCGCGACTCGGTCAAGGAAGCCGGCGGCACCGATGACGAGGCCATTGCCGCGTTTGCCCAGCATTTTTACTACCAGTCCCATGATGTGACCGACGCGGATCATTACGTCACACTGAAAAAGCTGGCGGCCAAGCTGGACGACCAGTACCACGTTGGCGGCAACCGGCTGTACTACATGGCCATGGCACCGACATTCTTCAGCACGATTGCCACGCACCTTAAGTCAGAGGCGCTGCTGACCGACACTGGCTTCAACCGGCTGATCATTGAAAAACCATTCGGGCACGACTACGATAGTGCCAAGGCGTTAAACGACGCGATCACCGGCACCTTCAAGGAAGAGCAAATCTATCGCATCGACCATTACCTGGGCAAAGACATGGCGCAGGCCATCTTGGCGCTGCGGTTTGCCAACCCGTGGCTGAAGGCGGTGTGGAACAAAGATCACATCAAGGACGTTCAGATCACGCTGGCCGAGGCGGTCGGTGTCGAGGAGCGGGCCGGCTACTACGAAACCGCCGGGGCCTTGCGCGACATGGTGCAAAACCACGTGATGCAGCTTTTGGCCTACCTGACCATGGATGAACCTAAGGCCTTGACCTCCGAGGCGATTCACGAAGTTAAGGCCAAGGCCTTTGACGACCTGCACCGCTACACCGAAGAAGAAGCGCGGCAGAACTTTGTGCGCGCCCAGTACGCTGCCGCGACCGTCGATGGCAAGCAGGTGCCAGGATACCGCGAAGAAGACGGGGTGGCCGCCGATTCGATGACGGACACCTTCGTTGCCGGGAAAATGCTGACGGATAATCCGAAGCTGGCCGGCGTGCCGATTTTCATTCGCACCGGCAAGCGGCTGACGCGCAAGTCGACGCAGGTCACCGTCACGTTCAAGGGCGGCGACGGGCTCTTCGGCACCACCCCAGGCGATCAGCTCACGGTGTACATCGAGCCAAACGAAGGCTATACGCTGGAGCTGAACGCGAAGAAGCTGGGAGAGGCCTCAACGCTTGAGCGGGAGTGGCTGAACATGCGGCACACCGAACAGGCAATCGCCGATGCCCCGGAGGCTTACGAGCGGTTAATTGGGGACGTGCTGGCCGGCGATCAGACGAACTTCAACCACTGGACTGAGCTGGCGCAGACCTGGCGCTATGTCGACGTGATTTCCAGAGCCTGGGCGAAGGACCAGACGATGCCGACTTACCCGGCGGGCTCGATGGGTCCAAAGGCGGCGTTTGACCTGCTCAAAGATGGTGATCATCACTGGTACTGGCAGCCGCGGCACACGCAGCTGGCGGATTAAAACAAGTGCAAAGGTCGGCCGCGGGCCGGCCTTTTTGCCCGGAAAGGAGGGCCGTCATGCTGGAGATCCCACTGCAAAACGACACGTCACGCAAAATTGTGCATGTGGACATGGACGCGTTTTATGCGTCCATCGAAGAGCGCGACGACCCCAGCTTAAAGGCCCGGGCACTGGTGATGGCGCACGACCCGCGGCAAACCGGTGGCAAGGGCGTGGTGACGACGGCCAATTACGTGGCGCGCCAGTACGGCGTGCACTCGGCGATGCCGGCCAACGAGGCGTTGAAGCTGGTACCGGCCAAGCTGCTGACGTTTAAGACGCCGGACTTTGAAAAATACCGCGCGGTGTCCCACCAGATCCACCAGCTGTTTCATCAGGTGACGGACTTGATCGAGCCGGTAGCGCTGGACGAGGCGTACCTGGATGTCACGGCTAATCACGATTTTCACACCACCATTGAGCTGGCGCTGTGGCTGCAGGACCAGATCCGCCAGCAAACCGCGCTGAGCAGCTCGATTGGCTTGTCGTACAACAAGTTTTTGGCCAAGGAAGCCTCCGAGTACAACAAGCCGCGTGGGCGCACCGTGATCCTGCCGGAGCAGGCGCAGTTGTTTTTGGACCGACTGCCGATTGAGGAATTTCGCGGCGTCGGGAAAAAAACGGCCCCACTGTTGCAGAATCTGGGAATCACCGACGGGGCGAGCTTGCGAGCCTTCGGGCAGGACCGCCTGATTGCGAAGCTGGGCAAGATGGGCTATGAGCTGTACCGCCACGCCCTGGGCATCGACAACCGGCCAGTGTTGGTGCGCACGGCCAAGTCAATTGGCAAGGAGCGGACTTACCGCGCCTTTTTGACCAGCGAAGCCGCGGTGCGCACGCAGCTGGAAAAACTGGCGGCCATGGTCGCTGAGGCCTTGGCCAAGAAGCAGATGCACGGCAAAACCGTGGTGCTGAAAGTGCGTGATGGGGACTTCAACACGCAAACCCGGCGGCAGACCTCCGATCACTACTACCGCTCCGCCAAGTCCATCCTGGACGCGGCCTGGCAGCTGTGGCGCGAAGGCACCGAGCAGCCTGCCCAGATCCGCCTGCTGGGAATCACGGTGACCGGTCTGGACCCGCAGCAATACGAGAATATTGACCTGCCTATATAACAGCTTGACATGTGTTATACTACAGAAAAAGCGGGAAGTGAGGCTTCGTCTATGGCCACCAAACATGAACAGATCCTAGCGTACATCGGCAGTTTGCCGGTGGGTACCAAAATTTCCGTCAGGGCGGTTGCCCGGGAGCAGCACGTCTCAGAAGGAACAGCTTACCGGGCAATCAAAGAGGCGGAAACCACTGGTTTGGTGTCGACCATCGAACGGGTCGGCACGATCCGCATCGAGCAAAAACCGCTCAACAATATCGATTCGCTGACATTTCGCGGCCTGCTTTCGCTGACGGACGCCAAGGTCTTGGGCGGTTCAGCCGGTTTGCCGAAGCATTTGGACAAGTTCGTGATCGGGGCGATGACGCCGGATGAAATGCTGCGTTATATCACCAAAAATTCGGTGGTGATCGTCGGCAACCGCGAGGACGCGCAGATGCTCGCCCTGCAAAACGGGGCGGCGGTCCTGATCACTGGCGGCTTTGCGACGACCGACCGGGTGATCCGACTGGGCAATGAGATGGAACTGCCAGTCATGCAAACCGCTCACGACACCTTTACTGTGGCGACCATGATCAACCGAGCATTATCCGATCAGGCCATCAAGCAGGACATTCTGACGATTGCGGCCATCTACACGCCGCTTGCCGATGACGTGCAAACCGGCGCCCCTGATCAAACCGTGGCTGATTTCACGAAGCTGCGCGCCGGGCGCAACGATTTTGCCTTGCCAATTATCACGCCGGCCGGCCGGCTGGTGGGGATGGTCGGTAAAAAACAAGTCGCAGGCAAAAAGCCCAGCACCCTTTTGGAACGTGTCATGAGCAAGGATGCGATCACTGTGCGGCCATACCTGGGGGTCACTGCGGTTGGTCATATGATGCAGGGCAACGGGCTCTCAGTGCTCCCCGTGGTCGATGATGACTGGCATCTTTTGGGCATTGTCACCCGCGGGGCGGTTTATTCGGCGCTGGCGGAGCTTGGCAGCAGCTCTCAGGGCACGACGATTGCCGATTCAGTGGCCGCAGCCGTCACGCCGGCGCCTTCGGAAACGCCGCAAAGTGCGGCTTACACCTTGGTGACCACGCCCATGATGATGAACAAGTTGGGGACTTTGAGCTTTGGGGTGACCAACGAAATCGTCAACTACGCGGTGACCCATTTTCTCAATGCCGAGGGGCGGCGCAACGTGCTGATCGAACAGCTGTCACTGCACGCGTTTCGCCCGATTCAGCTGGAGGCGACCATTCATGTGACGGTCAAAACGCTGGAGCTGAACTCGCACACTGCCGTGTTTGAAGTGGCACTTTCGGCGGACGGCATGCTAGCGGCACTGGCTTTAACCACCTGTCAGTTATTAGAAAGGACAACACGATGATTCAAGCAAAGATTCTTCAAGCCATTCAAAGTTACGACACCATTCTCATTCACCGCCACGTCAAGCCGGACCCCGACGCGCTGGGCTCGCAGGGCGGGTTGGCGGCCGCAATTCGCGCGGCCTATCCCAGCAAGCACGTGTACCAGGTAGGCGGTTCGGTCGGCGATTTGGACTGGCTGAGCACGATGCAGGATGTCCCGGATGAGACTTACCAAGGGGCGCTGGTGATCGTGTGCGACACAGCGGACCGGCCACGGGTGTCCGATGACCGCTTTGACCGCGGGGCGATGCTGATCAAAATTGATCATCACCCGAACGATGACGCATACGGCGACCTGCAGTGGGTCGACGAGGACGCCAGCTCAGTGTCGGAGATGATTTTCGACCTGATTCAAGGCTCCGACCGCAAGCTGTTTCTGACGGCGGCAAGTGCCCGCCTGCTGTACGCCGGCATTGTCGGCGACACGGGCCGGTTCCGCTTTAATAACACGATGCCACACACACTGGCCGCGGCTGCGCGACTGATCCAAGAAGACTTTGATCCGGCTGGGTTGAACAACCGAATGAACGCGATGACCTTCGCCCAGGCTAAGCTGCAAAGCTACATTTTCGATCACATGACGATCACTGACAGTGGCGCGGCGACGGTGACGATTCCGCTTGCTGAAACCGAAAAGCTGGGTCTTCAGCCGGACGAGGTGCACGCTGCTGTGGGCACCCCAGGCCGGCTTGGCGAGGTTCAGGCCTGGGCACTGTTTGTGGAGCAAGCCGGCGATGAACCGTACCGCGTCAACCTGCGTTCCAAAGGCCCGGTCATTAATGGCTTGGCCAAGGCGCACCGCGGCGGCGGTCACCCCTTGGCCAGTGGCGCCAAGGCGGAAGATGCAGTGGAAATTGCGCAGATCACACACGAGCTTGACGAACTGACCGCAGATTTTAGAAAGTAGGACAACATGACCAATCAATTTAAGCAATACCAACTGGCGCCATTTTTGCTCAAGGCGCTGGACGCTGAGCACATCAACGCCCCGACCCCGATTCAAGAAAAAGTGATTCCGGCCCTGCTGCGCGGCGAAAGCGTGGTTGGTCAAAGCCAAACCGGCTCCGGCAAAACGCACGCCTTTTTACTGCCGCTGCTGACCCGCATCGACTTGACCCAAGATGAGGTCCAGCTCGTGATCACTGCGCCATCGCGCGAACTGGCCGACCAGCTTTACGAAGTGGCCACTGACCTGGCTCAGTTTGAGCCGCAACTCCGCATTCAGCGCTACGTTGGCGGCACTGACAAGAGCCGGCAGGAAGACAAGCTTGAAAGCAAGCAGCCCCATGTTGCCATCGGCACCCCGGGCCGCCTGCTGGATCTGATCTCTGACCACGCACTGACCGCCTACACGGCCAAGATGTTTGTCGTCGACGAGGCGGACATGACGCTGGACATGGGCTTTTTGACCACCGTCGACCAGATTGCCGGCCAGTTCGGTGAAGACCTGCAAATGGCCGTCTTTTCCGCCACGATCCCGCAAAAGCTCCAGCCGTTTTTGAAGAAGTACATGGCTAATCCCACGGTGATCGAACTCAAGCCCAAAACCGTCATTGCCGACACGGTGCAAAACGACCTGATCCAGGTCCCGGCCCGAGACCGCAACGCCTTGATCTACAAGCTGGCGACCATGGGTGAACCATTTTTGGTGCTGATTTTTGCCAACACCAAGACGCATGTCGATGCGCTGCACCAGTACCTGACCGATCAGGGCCTGAAAGTGGCCAAGATTCATGGCGACGTCGAACCGCGGCGCCGGCGGCAGGTGATGAAGCAGATTGGCGAGCTCAAGTACCAGTACGTGGTGGCCACGGATCTGGCCTCGCGCGGTATCGACATTGATGGCGTCTCGCTGGTGATCAACGCCGAGCTGCCCAAGGACAACGAGTTCTTCATCCATCGCGTCGGGCGCACCGGCCGCAATGGGCAACCCGGCACGGCGGTCACGCTGTACGAGCCCGGGCAGGAGGCGCAAATTGCCGAGCTTGAGCACATGGGTGTGCACTTCACCCCCAAGGCGCTGAAGAACGGGGAACTGGTCGATACCTATGACCGCAATCGCCGGATTCGCCGGCAGAAGAAGGCCGCGCCGGTGTCCGGTAAGATCGCCGGCATGGCCGCCAAGGAAGCCAAGAAGAAGATGCCCGGCTACAAGAAGAAGATTCGAAAGGCCGCGGAAAAAGAAGCCTGGTTCAATAACCGCGTCGAAAAGCGCAATTCTGCGCGGTCCGCGCGGAAGGCCAAAAAAGAGCGAAACTAAGCCAGTGCCGTGCAGTCAAAGGAGGGCACCATGCCAAAAGTCGAACTGATGCTTGCAGAATGGAACGCGCTGCCGCCTGAGCGCCAGCGCTTCATCGCCACTCAGCTGAGCCGCTATTTTCTTAGTCCGCTGCTTTCGGTCGATGCCATCGTGCCGGTCGCCGTGGATTACTTCGGCAATCACCTGAGCACCTTTGATATTCTGATTGGCGGGGAATGGATGCGATTTGTGCCAGGGATGCGCCAGGTCGCACTCGGCGTCAAGCAACCGGTGCCAGCCGAGATGCAAGGCGTTTTGACAGCGCTCGGCGTGAGTGAAGAAGCCGGCCAGCGGCATCTCAGCCCGGCGGCGGTGCGCGACATGCCGCCGATGCTGGTGGCGCGCGCCAGTGTGCCTACTGGCGAGGCTGTCATCGGCACGATCGACTTGACCACCCAGGTTTTTTCCGGGGATCACTTCGCTTACGTGGCGGTGAAAAACCAGGTGCTGGCGCTGCTGCGACCGAAGACTGTTGGTCTGGCGCCGGCCGCGACCGGCAATTTTCCGCCGCGCCTGGAAAACGAGACAGTGGTGCTGCGCCTGGCCGGCGAACACGCCTATCAGGTCGCGGTCAAACAAAACTGGGATCAGGTGGCGCTGGTCAAGCGCCTGTCCGGGTTCGGCTTTGCGCTGCCGGACGAGCGCGAGTACGAGTATCTGATGGGCGGCGGGCTGGATTCGCTGTTTGGCTGGGGCAACCGGCTGCCGGATCCGGGGATGCGGTACGTTCCGAACCGATTCGGCCTGACCGTACCGGCCGAGCGTGAAGGCGCCGAGCTGGTGCGCAGCGCCTTTGCCAAAAGCGCGCCTGTCGCGGCTGGAGCTGAAGGGCCGGACTTGCTGCCGCTGTCGCCGTTTTACCGCTCGCGGCTGGGTGAGTTCAAAACCATGCGGTACCGTAAAATCGCCAAGGTCGAGTTGAAGTAGGCCTGGCGGCACCCGGACTGTTGACACCGCCTGACCCGGTTCGTATAATGAATCTTTGTTAGGATATGCAAGCGTGTTGCCCACTTTCAGAAAGTCGCCGGGTGCTGTGAGGCGATAGGGACGGGCGTTTGTGCTCCCTGATCTGAAGAAGATAATCAAATTAATGAAGTGGTAAACGACCAACATCGTTGCAACCAAGGTGGTACCGCGCGCAAGCGTCCTTGGAAAGCAACGGTGTTTTTTCTTTTGCCAAGGAGGACAGCATGAAAAAACTTTCAAGCGGCGAAATTCGCCAGATGTTTCTCGACTTTTTCAAATCCAAAGGACACTCGGTTGAGCCCAGTGCCAGTCTGATCCCAGTGGACGACCCAACCTTGCTTTGGATCAACTCCGGGGTCGCGACCCTGAAGAAGTACTTCGACGGCACGGTGACCCCGAAGAACCCGCGGATCACGAATGCGCAGAAGTCGATTCGCACCAACGATATTGAGAATGTCGGCAAAACGGCGCGGCATCTGACCTTCTTTGAAATGCTCGGCAACTTCAGTGTTGGCGACTACTTCAAAAAAGAGGTCATTCCGTGGGCCTGGGAATTTCTGACATCGGACAAGTGGCTGGGGCTCGACAAAGATAAGCTGTACGTCACCGTTTACCCGAAGGACAAGGACGCGAAGGCCTTGTGGGAGCAAACCGGCGTGCCGGCTTCGCACATTTACGAAGTCGAGGACAACTTCTGGGATATCGGCGAGGGCCCATCCGGCCCGGATACCGAAATCTTCTACGACCGCGGCCAGAGCTTCAACAACCTGCCGGAAGACGATCCGGAAAGCTATCCGGGCGGCGAAAACGAGCGTTACGAAGAGATCTGGAACATCGTGTTCTCCCAGTACAACCACCTGCCGGATGGCCGCTACGTCGACCAGCCGCACAAAAATATTGATACCGGGATGGGCCTGGAGCGCCTGGTTTCAGTCATTCAAGGCACCAAGACCAACTTCGAAACCGACTTGTTCCTGCCGATCATCAAGGCAACTGAAAAGCTTTCGGCCGGTAAGACCTATGGCAAGGGCGGCCGCGATGATGTGGCCTTTAAGATCATTGCCGATCACGCCCGGACGGTGACCTTTGCCATCGGCGACGGCGCCCTGCCGAGCAATGAGGGCCGTGGCTATGTGCTGCGCCGCCTGATTCGCCGCGCAGCCGTCAACGGCCGCCGGCTCGGCATCAAGGACGCATTCCTGTACAAGCTGGTGCCAGTCGTTGGTGACATCATGGAAAGCTACTACCCGGAGATCAACCGCAACAAGGCGTTCATCCAAAAGGTCATCCGGTCGGAAGAGGACCGCTTTGCTGAGACCTTGGACGCCGGGCTGAACCTGCTGAACCAAACCATTGCCGATCTCAAGGCTAAAGGCGAAACAGTGGTGCCAGGGGCGACGGCCTTCAATTTGTTTGACACGTTCGGGTTCCCGGTTGAGTTGACCAAGGAAATCGCGTCCGATCAGGGCATCGACGTCGACATGACCGGCTACGAAGCAAACATGGAAGCCCAGCGGACCCGGGCGCGCGCCGCGCGCGGCGATGCTCAGTCAATGGGCAGTCAGGACAAAACATTGATGGCCATTAAGACCGCCAGCAAGTTTACCGGCTGGACAGATCTGCAGGATGATGCCAAGTTGACCGACCTGATTCAGGATGATCAGGAACAGGACCGGGTCACCAGCGGCGTGGCGCAGCTGATTTTTGACCAGACGCCGTTTTACGCCGAAATGGGTGGTCAAGTCGCCGACCACGGCGAAATTGTTGACGCGACTGGCGCGGTGGTGGCCAAGGTCACCGACGTCCAGCACGCCCCGAATGGTCAGAACCTGCACACGGTCGAGGTCGAGAACACCTTGAAAAAGGGTGAGACCTACACACTGAAAGTTGACGTTGAGCGTCGCAAGAAGGTCTCGATGAACCACACCGCAACTCACCTGCTGGATCAGGCCCTACGGCAGGTTCTGGGGGAGCACACGCACCAGGCGGGCTCGCTGGTTGAGCCGACCTATCTGCGGTTTGACTTCACCAACTTCGGCCAGGTGACAGACGCACAGCTGCGGGAGGTCGAAACGGTCGTCAACCAGCAGATCTGGCGGCAGCTGCCGATCACCTGGAAGGAAATGCCGATTGAAGAGGCCAAAAAGCAAGGTGCCATCGCGATGTTCGGCGACAAGTACGGCGACACAGTGCGCGTCGTGACAATCGGCGACTTTAACCGTGAGTTCGATGGCGGCACGCATCCGACCAACACCGCCGCGCTTGGACTGTTCAAGATCACCGGCGAGTCCGGGATCGGGGCCGGCATTCGGCGCATTGAGGCCGTGACGTCCAAAGAGGCGTACGATTATCTGACCAAGCAGCAAGATGAGCTGGCGCAAACGGCGCGGACGTTGAAGATCGATCACGTGGACGGCGTGCCGGCCAAGGTGGAAAGCCTGCAGCAGGAGCTCAAGGCTAGCCAGAAAACGGTTGAGGGCCTGCAGGCGAAGCTGGCAAACGAAGCGGCAGCCGGCATCTTCGACGATGCAGAAAAGGCCGGTCAGTTTACCCTGATCGCCAAGCAGCTGAAGGTGGCTGGCATGAAGGAGCTGCGCGACCTGGCCGACCAGTGGCGCGATAAGAATGCATCCGATGTGCTGGTTTTGGCCACGGCCAACGGCGGCAAGGTCAGTTTACTGGTTGCCGCGTCCAAGGCGGCCATTGCTAAGGGCGTGAAGGCCGGCGACCTGATCAAGGCCATCGCCCCGGCCATCGGCGGCGGTGGCGGCGGTCGGCCGGACATGGCGCAGGCCGGCGGCAAGCAGGCCGATGGCATTCCTGCGGCCTTGAAGCAGGCCCAGGAAACCCTCGCTAATCTTTAAAGCTAAATTGCAAGGGCGCTACGATATTTGGAGTTGAAAGGCATCTTGCCT
>NZ_BOLU01000021.1:0-46568 GCF_016861825.1 Lacticaseibacillus sp. 866-1
CAACCGTATTTTCCTTGAGCGTGTCTGGTTTAACCCCAAAGCCCACAACCTGGCGGCTTAAAAAAAGAGTACCTAGACCAATTAAGGTCTAGATACTCTCATAAATTATGTTCAACTTCACTTGACGAAGAGCCCGATTATCAGGCTCGTTGGTTCCCGCAAACCAGCGGAGTTATTCAAACATTTTCTTGGTGGCCCGCAACAAAGTCGGGATGTCCTTGTCGTAGCGCGGCGTCTTGACCAAGTGGCTCATCGGGATGCCGGCGAAGTGGTACGCGGCGATCTCGCCGGAGCGGACGGCGCTTTGCTCAGTGAAGACCATCTGGTACGGCTGCTCAGCGAACTCACCGGTGAAGGCGAGGTTGGTCGAGTGCGCCGGAATGACTAGCGGCCGGTCAGCCTTGGCGCGGTTGTTGAACAGGGCAGAGGCGTAAGGCATGTAAACGGGGATGCAGTTGATCACCGAATCCATGATGGCTTGCTCGTGTTCCTTGATGTTGATGGGACCCGGATCGACCATCGACAGTTGGCCGAGCAGCTCTTTCAGCATTTCCTCGCCGGTCATCTCGATGTATGGCTTCTGCACAAACTCACCGGTGCGACGCGGGTACAGGAAGTAGCCCCAAATGACGCTTTCGTCGGGCTTTTGCGTGGTGAAATGGGGCTGATGGTGAACCACAATCGACATGTTGACGTCGGGCTGACCCAGCGGTGTAATCGGCGCCGTGCTCAAAAATGAGTTCAGCGCGTTGCCAGGCACCTGGGTCGTGATGCGCGTGATCTCGTTGAGCAGCAGGTGGTCCTTGGTGGTCAACGTGAAGCTGACCCACTCGGATGCATCCCGGTCGGCAAAGAACTTGTCTGGGTTGCCGAGGTTGTAGAAGTGACTCGCGGCCTTTTTCCACAGGCTGGCGGCGATGCCGTAGTCCATATTCTCGCGTGCCGGAGTATGGTAGTCGCCAATGGTGGCAGAATCAGTGATTGAGCCGTTGGTGAAAATCACCGCCGTGTCATCGTCGACATTGACATGTTCGACGTCGCCAGTGTTGGCGTCAGTCACTTCCAGATCGGTGACCGTAATTTCATCCTGCATCTTGGAGTCCTTGAAGTTCCAGTCGGAGACGATTTTGTCCAGGACGATGTTGACGCCCTGATCCTGTAAGTACTTGATCAGGGGCATCATGATGCTTTCGTACTGATTGTAGCGCGTGCGGTTGACGCCGACTAGATGCTCGATCTGCGTGAATTCGTACAGCATCATGTGCATGTAACGCCGCAGCTCCTGCGCACTGCTTTGGGTGCGGAAGGCAAACGTGGTCTCCCACATGTACCAGAAGTTGGTGGTGAACATGTGCGGGTCGTCTTGGAAGTAGTCGGCGATGGTGACGTTATCGAGTTGCTCCTCGTCCTTGTCCGGCATCATGACCAGCTTGGTCAGCAGCATCCGGTCCTGGTTATTCAGGCCGAGGTGCGAGGCGTTGACGATGCCTTCACCGCGGCGCAGCAGGCGGGCCTTATCGAAAGTGCGGTGCTTGCTGTCAAAATCGCGGGTGTCTTCAGCCGCGGTCATGCCGGGTTCGGTAACGGACTGCACGCGGCTGAGCAGATCCATCAAATCGACGTAGGTGCGGTAGTTGAGCATGCGGCCGCCGCGGGCGATGTAGCCCTTGGTGTTGTCCAGCGGGTGCGCCTTGTTCCAGTATTCAGCGGCCTGGTCAGTGGCGGCGCTGCCGTCATTGGAGCCGTGGTCGTCCAGACTGTAGAAGGTGATGGCCGAGCCATCCCATTTGCCTTCCTGAATCAAGTACACGGCCGCGGCCATGTTGGCCAGGCCGGCACCAATCATAATTGCCTTGTGTTTGATCATATCAAAAGCTTCCTTTCGTTTGCGGCTGCGTCGTACTTCCGCGTTGGCGGCACGAAGCGCGAGTGTGGCACGCATTAATCTAGCTGCGCTGTGATTCAAAAATGGCGTAATCCTTCGCGTCGTCGTGGAACCAGTCCAGTTTCTTCAAGGTGTAGACGGTGGCGCCGGCAAGGACGCCGGCAACTAGGCCAAGGAGTAGGGTTTTCTTTTTCATCAGATGTACCACCTTTCTGTTTACGCTTTCAGTGTATGAGGAAAAATGGCGCAAAAAAATAGGCAACCCGAGGGGATTGCCCAAAAATCTCAATGTAATGTATTCGCGTTGTGAATAGCGTTTTGCACCGCGCCTGTCAGCATGATGTCACAGCGGTGGACGATGGCCTGCTTCGGCTCGGTCAAGCCCTCCATCAGCCACTGAATGATCTGTGCAACAATCGCCAGGCCGTAAAAATTGCAGATGTCATCGGTCAGCGGTTTTGGCAGGTTGGGGTCGGCATCGTTTACGACGCGCTGCACCAGGGATTCCGCAACGGTGGCCAGCAGCTGCTCCAGCAGGTCGCGGCCTACCGAGTTGAACGAGGCGACGCAGAATGAACGGTTGTCATCGATGTAGTCCAGCAGCATGCGCAGCGCTTTTTGCCACTCGGTGATCTGCGCGTACTTGGCCATTTGGACGATGATCTCCTGCTCATAGATCCAGGCCAGCAGGGAATAGATGTCCTCGAAGTGGTAGTAAAACGTGTTGCGCGTCACCCCGGCCTTTTTCGTCAGCGCGCTGATGGTGATGTGGTCCAGCGCGGTGGTCGCCATCATCTCGCGCAGGGTGTGAGCCAGGCGCCGCTTGGTCGTGTCCGTCGCCATGGCCTAAACCAGCTTCAGCTCGTTGTAGCCGAGGACCTTGATGCCTTCGTCGGTGAGGGCGATGCGCGAAATGGACCCGTTGCGCGGCGAATCAGTGACGATCCAGCCGTCGTCTTTGCCAAACTTGTCGATAATGCTGCGAATAGTCGTGCCGTGCGTGACCAAGAGCACATTGTCGCCGTTCTGATTCTGGTCCCGAAGCAGCTTGAAGCCTTTCTGCAGACGGTTCCAGTAGGTCAAGGCGTCCTCGGCGTCATGGAACGGGTCGGCCTCATGCATGAAGTCCTTCGTTGCGTCAACGCCGAATTTTTCGATCAGTTCCTTGAACGTGCGGGCGCCGTGGGGCATGCCCACCGCGTACCAGGTCTTCGGCGAATCCTCGCCTTCGTAGTAGCCGTAGAACTGCTCGCGAAACAGCGGGGTTTCGGTCAGCGCAACGTTGCTGTTGAAGTTTTGCTCGAGGATGTAGCCTGCCGTTCGCCGCGCGCGGGTGGTGTCGCTGCAGTAGGCGCGGGTGAACGTCACGTGGCGCAGCGCTTCGCCGGCGCGCTTGCCGTCTGCGATACCCTTTTCGGTCAGCGGTGAGTCCGACCAGCCCTGCATCTTGTTGAATTTATTGAACCAGGTCTGACCGTGCCGGACCAGGTAAACCGTAACAGTTTTCATGGCGCACCTCCGTGTGATTTACTTCAAGTTTACCACAGCACAAGCCCCCGCTGAGGCCCAAAAAGGGGGGCGGCTGGCGGCCGTCCCCTTAGGTCGAACTACTTCTGCTGATTGCCTTCGTAATACGCCGCACGCTTGGCGGCGTGGCGCTTGGCAATTTCTTCCTTCTGCTTGGCGCTTGCGGCTTCCTGCGCCTTTTTCTCGGCGTTCAGCGGTGCGGTCAGGTCGAAGAACCAGCTGGTGACCTGGGCGTCGGCGGGCCCGAGCCAGGCCGGACGCAGCAGCGTCTGGTCGTCGTTAAACTCGTCCACCAGGCTTTCGACGATGACCACACAGTTTTTCAGGCTGGCCAGGGTGGCAGCACGACTGCTTTGGTCATATGTGGCCGCCAGCTGACTTTGCTCATAGGACGCCAGCTTGGGCCAGACGTTCTTGAAGTTAACGCCTGGGTCAAAGTGGCCATCTTGCGCCAGCGTTTCCCGGTAGGCGTAAAGCGTGAGCACCTGCGGCCGCAGGTGGGCGTTGAACTGCTCATTGGCGTATAGCAGGTTATTGCGCGAAAGGCCCTTGATCACATTGCCGGCGATCCAGAAGATTTCATTGAGGGTCGCCTCGTAGTCCGCCTGCGTCGGCGCAGTGAGAAAATGGCTGGACGCGTCGGTGGCGCGTGGGGTGACGCGGCCTTGGCCCTGCCGCCAGATGATCGCGTTCAAGTGGTCGGCAGCCAGGTACGCGGCTTCGTCAGCGGCGGGCGCGATTTTCCAGTCGATCCGCCGCGTGCCTTGGTAGCGGGTCAGCCAGGATTCCCAGGCGCCGGTGGCCGGGCCGAACAGGTGAGTGTCGTGCAGGTGTTGGACCAGTTTGGTCGCCCCCAGCGCGTTCACCCAGGCTTTAGCGTCGACCTGGTCCGGGTCAGCGGCAAACAAGGTGACGTCCAGATCTGTCCATTCGTCCGGCGTTTGGTCAGGATCGTTGCCTGATCCTTCAGTCCCGATAGCGAGAATGTTGGCGTCGTTTTCCGCGCGCTCAATAATTTTATCGATGTCTGCCATGTTGTGCCTCCGTTAAAGTTTGTCCCCATTATAGCCCTTTGCAGGACGAAAAAAGCCAGCCGCAATGGGCTGGCAATATGACTTAATCATTGAAGTTGCCGGATTCGACGTCCTTGATAAACTGCTTCAGGTGCGCGAAGTAAACCGGGGCGTTGTCGATCATGTGGTGGTGGCCACCGTCTGGCGTGGTGACCAAACGGGCATGCGGAATGTCCTCGGCCATGCGCTGAGCCGAGCGCAGCGGCATGGTTTCATGCTCGCCGAAGGTCAACAGGGTCGGCACGGTGATGTTGTGAATCTGGTCGCGAATGTCCCAGTCCTTCAGCTTGCCGGTGACGACAAATTCATTGTCGCCTTGGAAAGCGTTGTAAACTGGGGTGCCAGTGGTGTCGATCAGGTGGGAAATGGCAGGCGGCTGCTTGCGGTCCACGTAGCTGCGGTTCAGCACGTCGACGTACTTCTGGTATTGCGCGTCCTTCCAGTTGCCTTCTGCCTCAATTTTCTTCATGTACTTGACGGCCTTGGGCGGCAGGCACTCTTCACGCACATAGTTGACGTGGTCGACGTACTCGTCGATGTTGTCGATCATGGAGGAGATGATGGCGCCCTTGAGGTGCTCGCCGTACTTGAGCGCGTACAGCTGCGTCAAGGCACCGCCCCAGCTTTGCCCAATCAGGTAAAAATGATCCAAGCCGAGCTTTTGGCGGACTTCCTCAACTTCGCCTAAGAAGTAGTCCGTGGTCAGGTACTTTTTGGCAATTTCTGGGTCTGAGTAGTCCGGCTGATCCGAGTACCAGCTGCCGAGCTGATCGTACATGTGCACTTGGACGCCGAGGTCGCTCAGCTGCTCGCCGAAGTTTTCCCAGTATTCGTGGTTGCCGCCAGGGCCGCCGTGCAGGCAGAGCAGGTGAATGTCGCCCTCGCCCTGCGTGTTGGTCCAAAGGTGGTAGCCGTTATCAAGCGTCAAAATCGTGGTTCCTTGCTTCATTGTGGTCACCGCATTTCCTTAGAATAGTCTCATTCTATCACTTTCACTGCAGGCATGGTGGGATGCATCACACTTGCCTCAGCTTAGTTGACCTTTTCAAATTCTGCTCGCATCTGGCCGATTTGCGCCTTGTCGCCGGAGAAAATGATGTGGTCGCCCAGGTGGAGCTGGGTGTCACCATGCGGGGCGATGAAGTGGTCGCCGCGGAAAATCTGGCTGATGGTGATGTCGTTGACATAGGGCAGGTTCTTGACCTCCAGGCCGGCAAAGCGGCGGTTGTTGACGACGATTTCGAAGATGCCCGCGGTGGTGTCCTGCAGGATCTTGAGCGTCGACGGTGTTTCAATCAGGCTGCGCAGCATTGCGATGTTGGTCTCGAAGGTGTTGTAAACCTCAACGCCTTGCGCGGCCAGCTCATCGTAGCGGCCATCGGTGGCGTTTTTGGCGTCGAAGCGGGCGATGATGCGCGGCACCTTGGCCGCCAAGGCGAGTTCGGCAACGGCAAAGTTCTTATCTTCGTCGAAGTGGGCGAGGACGATGATGTCGGCGTCAAACACGCCGGCGTTCTGGAGCGTTGGCTCGGTCACGTCGGCCAGCAAGGTGACCGGCGCTTCGGAGTTGTAGGTTTTGAACTTGACCGGGTCGTCGGTGTACAGGCGCACCTCGTACAGGCCGCGGGTCAGCTGCTGGACGATTGGCACGGTCATCAGGTTGGCGCCGATGATGTGGACGCGCGTCTTTTTGACGTCGTCTTTTTCCGCAACGTAGAAGGTGTTGAATAGAATCGGGCTGGCGATGCAGGTGATGACCGCGGCCAGCGTGAAAGCGGCGCTTTGGGTGCTGGAGATGATGCCCAAGCTTTTGCCGATCGACAGCGCCGGAATGACCAGCGTGATCGTGGTCGACGTCAGCAGCATGCCGGCCAGCGCGTTGTGCTTGCGAAACCGCATCAAAAGCAGCGGGATCAGCAGCGCTTTGGCCGCATAAAAGGCGATCAGCAGCACAGGAATCAAGGCCAGGCTGGCCGGGTCCTTGAACATGGCCGGCAGGTTCATGTTCGCACCGGTCATAATGAAGAAGATCGGGATGAAAAAGCCGTAGCCAATGCTGGTCAGCTTATCCTCCGTCTCCTCGCGCGGTTTGAGCAGCTTCATCACCATGCCGGCGAGAAACGCGCCCAGAATATTTTCGGCGCCGACGGACTCGGCCACGGTGACCAGCGTGACGATCAGGAAAAAGGCCAGTCGAATGTCCAGCTGCGTGGTACTTTTATCGATTTCGGCGAACCACTGGTAAGGCTTGCGAAAACGGTGTAGCAGGAAGATGGCGGCCACGAAAATCAGCAGCAATAGCCACACGCTGCGTGAGGAGGTGCCGTTGAGGTTTTGGTAAACGGTCAGTGCAATCAGCGGCAGCACCTCGCCCAGTGCGGCCAGCAGCAGGACCGTTTGCCCGAACGGTTTGCTCAGCAGCTCTTTTTCCTTCAGCGCGGCGATGACCACGCCCAGCGCCACCGTGGCGAAAATAATCGCGGCAAACACGATGTGGTGATACAGCCCGAGCAAGTCAAGCACCCAGGCCGCAGCCAGTGCCATGAGGACGATGCTGCCGTAGCTGAGAAAGGCCAGCGGGGCCACGCCGATTTTGCTGCCAGCCTGTTTTTGCGGCCGGAACAGAGAAAAGTCGATTTCCATCCCCGACAGAAAAATCAAGACGATGACACCGAGGGTGCGCAGTTCCTCAAGCACGGCATTGCTGGTCACCCAGCCCAGCAGGCTGTTGCCCAAAATGATCCCGACAATGATCTCGGCCACCGCGGTGGGGAGACTGTGAATATTGAATTTGGCCATGAGCAGCGGGGTGAGCAGCGCCGCAAACAAAACGACCAGCAGTGAGATGCTTTGCATGTCGCTTCCTCCAAACAAGAAGAATTTGTGCCCATTTTACCGCAAGTTTCCGTTGATTGCGTCAGGCGGCCAGCGCGGCCTTGAAAAACGATAACATAAATTCTGTGAAAAGGGTTGACGTTTGATGAGCGGGCCATTAGACTCTGGAATAACAAAATAATTCGTCCTAAACCGTTGAAGTGGAGATCAAGATTGTCGTGCACGCACAGAGAGCGACCGCAGCTGAGAGTGTCGCCGAACGCAGGCAGTTAAATGGACCACTGAGGGACAGACCAAAAGTCAAGAGCGGAGGAATGGCGTTCTTAGGGCTAAGGCTAGCGGACCATGAGCGCGGCGTGCAGAGCACGCAAGCGAATGGTCGCTAGCCGCTAGCCCGTTGCCATTCCGTAGCTCGCCGTCGAGTCAGTCTGTACGTGAGGTATACGTCAGTTACCGGAAGGGTGTTGGCCCTTCGTCAAGGGGCGCGCTGGGTTTGCGCAGCGCGCAATTAAGGTGGCACCGCGGAGTCAATCCGTCCTTAATCAGTCATGTCGGCTGGTTTGGGGCGGATTTTTTTGTTGGTAAAAATTCTGGACCAACAAAGGAGAGAGTCACATGGCACAAGAAGATATGCATTTTGGCCAGTACGGCGGCCAGTTCGTCCCTGAGGCACTGATGCCGGAGCTGATCAGGCTGAACGAGGCATTTCAGGCCTGCAAAACTGATGAGAAGTTTCAGGCTGAGTTCCACCGGCTGCTGAACGACTACGCCGGGCGGCCGAGCCTGCTGTACTACGCCAGGCGCATGACCGAGGATATCGGTGGCGCCAAAATTTACCTGAAGCGCGAGGACCTGAACCACACTGGGGCGCACAAAATCAACAACGTCATCGGCCAGGCACTGCTGGCCAAGCAGCTGGGCAAAACACGGCTGATCGCCGAAACTGGTGCGGGTCAGCATGGGGTCGCCACGGCCACCATCGCGGCGTTGTTCGGCATGAAGTGCGAGATTTTCATGGGCAAAGAAGACACCGAGCGTCAGAAGCTAAACGTGTTTCGGATGGAGCTGTTGGGTGCTAAGGTCGTGGCGGTCACTGACGGTCAGGGCCTGCTGAAGGATGCGGTCAACGCCGCTTTGGCAGACTGGTCCCAGCACACCCAGGACACCTTCTACGTCATTGGCTCCGCGGTTGGCCCCGCCCCATACCCGGCCATGGTTCACGAATTCCAAAGCGTGATTTCCACCGAGTCCAAGGACCAGATTCTCAAGGCGGAGGGCCGCCTGCCGGATGCCATTGTGGCCTGCTGTGGTGGCGGTTCAAACGCGATTGGCAGCTTTGCGGCTTACTTGGACGACCCCGAAGTTAAGCTTTACGGGGCTGAAGCCAGCGGCCAAGGCTTGGCCTCAGGCAAGACGGCGGCCACGCTAGAGCTGGGCTCCGATGGGATTTTCCACGGCATGGCGTCCAAGTTCCTGCAGGACAAGGACGGCCAGATCGCCAAGGTTTATTCCATCTCGGCCGGGTTGGATTACCCGGGCATTGGACCCGAGCACGCGGCACTGCAGGCCAGCGGGCGCGCCACTTACGTGGGCATCACCGACGAAGAGGCGGTGCAGGCGTTTGAATACATCGCGCAAAAGGAAGGCATCATCGCCGCTATTGAAAGCTCGCATGCGGTGGCCTATACCCGTAAATTGGCCAAGACCATGAGCCCGAATCAGATCATTATCTGCACACTGTCGGGCCGCGGGGATAAAGACGTTGCACAAGTCGCAGACTATCGGGGGGTGGATCTCAATGACTAACATCACAGATATTTTTAAGCAAAAAGCGGTGATCCCGTTTCAGGTAATCGGCGATCCGGACGTTAAGACGACCGTGGCCAATGTCGTCGCCGAAGCCAAGGCCGGCGCTTCGCTGGTCGAACTGGCGCTGCCATTTTCCGACCCCGTTGCCGACGGGCCGGCGGTCAAGGCCGCCAACTTACGGGCACTGGATGGTGGGATCAGTATCCCAGAAGCGTTTGACGCCATTGCTGAGATTCGGGCACAAACCGATGTGCCGATCGCACTGGTGACGTACACGAACATTGCCTTTGTCTACGGTTTTGAGGCCTTCGCCAATAAGGCGGCGGCACTGAACATCACTGGGGTGATTGTACCGGACATGCCACATGAAGAGGCGCACCTGTTTGCGCCATACCTGGCCAAGGAGGGGGTCAACTTCATCACGATCGTCGGGCCGGCGAGCTCGGTGCGCACGGCCACCGTTGTGAAGCCTGCCGTGGGGTTTTTGACGCTTTTTCCGGCGCTGCCAGAACCGCTGCTTACTCAGGAGCTCGATGCTGTCCACGCGGCTACAGACTTGCCAATCGTGATCAATACCGCGAGCGACGATCCGCAAACCATTCAGGCCCTGGCCCAAAAGGTCGCCGGGGTGCAGCTGACCGAGGCGTTTGTCGGACTGACCGACCCGGCCGAGGTCACGGCGCGCACTATCAAGTATTTAACCGCGGTCAAGTAGCGAGCGCTGGTCCAACCGTTACCGCCTCTGGGCGCTCAACCTGATCTTCACAAGCAAGCACCTCCAGGAAGTCGATGCACCGGTCGGCTTCCTTTTTGGCGTAAAAGGGAAAGCGCGGGGTGGACTACGCTGGGCGCAAGGCGCTGTTTTCATTGCAGTGGCGCCGCGCAAGTGGTATGATTGTTCAACGATTATTTTACCTTAAGGGGGCCCTTGCGTGGCAGATCAGAAACAGCTCGAACAGGCACATCTTGACACCACAATGCAGGAACTGGCGGCAGCCGACACGAGGCTCAGTGCAGAAGTGGCACGGACCAAGGCAGAGGAAACCAATCTCAACAAGAACTTTTTCGCGGATACCAAGATCAACCTGACGAACGACGCGGAGACCATTGAAACTGCGGCCAGCATTCAGCAGCAGCAACAGATGCTGGATGAGCGCAGCAACGCCTGGAAGCAGTCGACCCTGCAACTGGCGACTGTGCGGCGCCTCAAGCACAATCCGTACTTTGCCCGCATCGATTTTCAGGAAGGCGAGGAGAAGCCCGAGACCATTTACATCGGCCTGGGTTCTTTCACCAACGCCGCTGGCAAGTTTCTGATCTACGACTGGCGTGCCCCGATTTCTTCCATCTACTATGATGGCGGCCTGGGCAAGGTCACCTACCAAACCCCGGACGGGCCGCAAACCGTGGACGTGTCATTGAAACGTCAGTTCGTGATCGCAGACGGCCAGATCCAGACGATGTTTGACACCACGGAAACCATCGGCGATCAGATGCTGCTGGAGGTCCTGAACGAGAAGTCGGACACCCAGATGAAGAGCATCGTGACGACCATTCAGCGCGAGCAGAACCAGATCATCCGCGACACGACAGCGGATCTGCTGTTCGTGCAAGGCGCCGCTGGCTCGGGGAAAACCTCGGCTGTGTTGCAACGGGTGGCCTACCTGCTTTATCGCTACCGGGGTAACCTGTCCTCTAGCCAGGTCATCATGTTTTCACCCAACCAGCTGTTTTCCGACTATATCGGTAACGTGCTGCCAGAGCTCGGCGAGCAGAACATGGTGCAGTTCACGTTTTACCAGTACGTGACCCGGCGCGTGCCGAACATCACGGTGCAGGACCTGTTCTCCCAGTTTGAAGCCAAGCTGACGCCGAGCCAGAAGAAGATTCAAAGCCTCAAGGCCAGCCTCGCGTTTTTCCAGGCCACCAGTAAGTACACTTCTTCACTGGAAAAAGGCGGCATGCGCTTTCGCGACATCCGGTTCCGGGACAAGGTCTTCATTTCCCGTAAGCGGATCGAGGATATTTTCTATTCTTATAATGAGAATTACCACCTTGGCAATCGCCTGGATGCGACTAAAAATCGCCTGATCTCCATGCTTAATCGCAAGGTCAATAGCGAAATGAAGGCGGACTGGGTTCAGGAGACGGTGCAGAACCTGTCCCAGGAGCAGCTGCGCGACCTTCAGCAGGACGGCCCGCAGGAATTTAAGGACAGCGATGCGGAGTACGGCTTTTTCGCCCGCAAAATCGTGATTCGCGCGTTCGGCGAGATCCAGCAGGCAATCGTGCGCAATCACTTCCTGAACGTGCGCGGCCAGTACGTGGCCTTTCTGCGCGAGCTGCCGCACGTTCTGGACCTTGGCCAGTTTGACCTGACCGAAGCCGAGTGGGCAGACGAGGTCGAGCATTTCGTCGCCGAGTTCAAGGCGCGCCGGCTGGCCATTGCTGACGCGACGCCTTACATCTACCTGTACGACTTGATCACTGGCCGCCACGGCGAGCGCGACATGCGCTATGTCTTCATCGACGAGATCCAGGACTACACGCCGTACCAGCTGGCATACCTGCAGCGCAGCTTCCCGAAAGCCAAGTTCACGCTGCTTGGCGATTTGAATCAGGCCATCTTCACCAAGGAGAACTCGCACTCGCTGATCGCCGACGTGTCCAAGCTTTTCGATCCGGAGAAAACACGGGTCGTGCAGTTGACCCGGTCGTACCGGTCGACGAAGCAAGTCACCGAGTTCACCAAGGCAATTTTGAAGTCAGGTCAGAAGATCGAGGCGTTCGACCGGCAGGGACCGCTGCCGGTGCTGTACGTGCGCCAGGATGAGGCGGCGCTGGTTGAGGCACTCCGCGGCCAGATCAAGATCGACAACGCCGCTCAGCAAACCACGGCCATCATCACCAAAACGCTGGAAGAGGCCGAAAAGCTCCACCAAACGCTGCTTGACCAAGGCGTGAAGACCACGCTGATTCGCTCTGAAAACCAGCGTCTGGCCGCCGGGGTCATCGTCGTGCCGTCATACCTGGCCAAGGGGCTGGAGTTTGACGCGGTCGTGCTCTGGCAGGCCAATTCGGCGATGTTCCATCACGAGGACGAACGCGAGCTGCTGTACACCATTGCCAGCCGTGCGATGCACCGCCTGACGATTTTTGCCAGCCCGGCCCTGTCGCCGCTGTTGGCCGATGTGCCAAGTGACCTCTACGAAACGAAGTGAGTCAGTAATGAAAATGTCTGAAACGTTATCGATCACGACCCACCGGATTTTTGAGGGGCAAATGAACGAGCACAACAGCCTGTTCGGCGGGCAAACGCTGGAATGGCTGGACGAAACCGCCAGCATCTCCGCGCACCGGTTTGCGCGGAGCCACATGGTCACGGGGTCGCTGGACCGGATGGTGTACGTGAACCCGGTGCAGATCGGCCACGCGCTGACTTATGAAAGCTTTGTTACCGGCTCTGGTCACCGCTCGATCGAAGTGTTCACCCGCATGGTGGGCGAGGACTTGGACACGGGCAAGCAGTATTTGGCAGCTTGGAGTCTGATGACCTTCGTCGTCGAAAAAGGCAGTCAGCTGCCCGCACTTGAGGCAGACACACCGCTGGGCCAACAGCTTTCAGCGGGGTATGCGGCCCGGACTGCAGCCAATAAGGCGGCGCGCGCAGCCATGCCTGAAATTCCAGTCGATTAATGTTTGGCGCAGTCCTTTACAGGCCGCCAACCAAGCACAAAAGAGCCGACTCGCGGAAATTTTCGTGAGTCGGCTCTTTTGACAATTTGTTCAGATCTTGTTTCAGTTTAGGTCTAAGCCGTGGGCGCCGCCGCTTTTGCCTTGCTCAACGCGTCGGCGACGGCGTCTTTAAGCGCGTGGCTGGTGACAGACGCGCCGCTGACGGCATCCACCTCAGGAGAGTTGGCGTCGATCATTTCTTTTGGCAGGGTCTTGATTGCCTTCAGCCCGACGTCGGCACTTTCGCTTTGCTTGAGCACCTCGACGTTTTCAATCTTGCCGTCTGCGTAAGTCACACGAACCACGATCTCGTTGCCCATGCCTTCGTCGCTGACGCCGATGTACTGATTCGCCCCCGTTGGATAGTCGGACGTTGGCGCCGAGGTCGCCGTTTCGGTTTGCTCGGAAGCGCCTGTGCTTGCGTCCGCTGTGTTGTCGGTTGGCGTTTCTTCAGAAGCACCACTGGTGGCATCAGGAGTGTTTTTCTCATTAATCGTGCCTTTTGGCAGGCCATGAACTGCGTTTTCTCCGGCAATCTTGCCCCAGATCAGGCATTCGGCCAGGTTGTTGCCGCCTTGGTACTGGTTGGCGTTGATGCCGCCGAGCTCACCGGCTGAGAATAGATGCGGGATCGGTTTGCCTTGCGGATTCAGGACCTCAGCGCGACTGTTGCGGCGCGGGCCGCCTTGCGTGTTGAGTACGACTTGGCGAAGCGGCAGTGCGTAGTACGGGCCGTCGGCGAAGGCCCGCATCGTGTCCACTGGCCGTTCGTAGGCGTAATCTTCACCGATTTCAATGAAGTGGTTAAAGTCGGCTTGCGCCTTGGCCAAGGCCTCGGGTTTAGCGTGAATCAGCTTGGCCAGGTCCTGCAGAGTGTCCGCCTTGACCGTTAGGGCGTCGAAGTTATCGACAGGTAATTTGGCATGATGGAAGTCTTCCCACTGCTGCTGGTCAAAGATCAAGTGCGGGTGATCATTGGCAATCGGTACTTGCCACATCCCGTGGTAGTAAATGTGGCCATGCCGGTTTTCCTCAGCTTCGTTGAAGTAGCGAGACCCGTCGTCACCGGCGACAAAGACACTGCCCTTGGCGGCCTCTGGCCAGTCGAGGATGAGGCGGCCGCGCGTACCCGCCGGCGTCGCGATAGTCAAGCCATGAAGCATGCCCAGAGATTCGTAGTTGGCCATGTGCCACATGTCGGCGCCGACCTCATAGCCCATCTTGATGCCGTCTCCTTTGTTGTACAGAGAGCCGACTGGTGACAGCCGTGACGCCTTCAGGTAATCTTGCACCATCTGCGGATTGTTTTCGAATCCACCGGTAGCCAGGATCACGCCGCCTTTGGCCTGAATGTTCAACAGAATGTGATCGTGCTCGATTTGAGCGCCTTGCACTGCCTTGGTTTCCGGGTCCTGAATCAGATGCTTGGCTGGTGAACTATACCAGACCGTGATCTTGTCGTTGCGGTCGAGCACTTCCTTGCGTAGTTTCTTCCACAGCGCAGCATCGAACAGGCCATGGTGAACGAGCAGAAAGTCATAGGCATTGACGCCAGGATATTCAGGAAATTCGTGGACCGCGCTGCGCAGGTCGAACTTGCTGTGATCCCAATCGGTGGCCACACTGACCGGCTCCGTGTTCAAGTAGTGCCGCAGGTAGTCGGGCATCTTCATCATGCCGTCGACGTATGTGTCGATCATGTCCTCATCCAGCTTCATCGGGGCAGTCAGTGCCTTGTAGTAGGCCTTGAGTTGGTCGAAGTCGCGGCCTGCGCCGATCAGCTGAGCGGAGTAGCGCGTATTGCCACCTTCATGCCCTTCTGGTGCGGAATCCACCAGCAGGACTTTGGCCCCGGCGTCCGCAGCAAACCGCGCGGCGGTGGCGCCGGCGCCACCGAAGCCCAAAACAACGACATCGTACGACTGATCCCATTGACGTTCCTGACTCATGTTATGATCTTCTTTCTTAACTCGATTGGATAATTGGACAAACTTCTCGTGCTGAGTGCAACCCGCATCGAAAAACTTGACCGTTGCCGGATTCTTCAACGAACCGGCGCCTCCATTGTAGCGCTTTCAAAATCTTCTGATCAAAATAAATGAACAGCGTGTCATTCATTTTTTGGCGTGTGCGATTGTAAGACTGCGCGTTAAGAAAGGTGGACTCTGCGGGCCGGGCTGTGCGTGTGATTAAATCCCACGTTTTGTCAGATTAGCTGACAAGAAGGCTTGAGCCGGTGCGGCTTATCGCTTACCATGCATAGGGACGATGTAAGTCAATTTGAATGGAGGGTGCCAAGGTGACCGTCAACATTGACTGGAACGCGCTGGGTTTTAATTACATAGAGTTGCCGTATCGTTATGAGGCCCATTACCGCAATGGGGCTTGGGACAAGGGCGGTTTAGTTCAAGGCAACGAGCTGACCCTGAATGTCGGCAGCCCGGCGCTGCATTACGGTCAGTCTGCGTTCGAAGGGATGAAGGCGTACCGCACGAAAAGCGGCACCATTCAGCTTTTCCGGCCGGATTTGAACGCGAAACGGCTCCACGACTCTGCAGAAAAGCTCCTGATGCCGCCGCTTTCGGCCGCGCAGTTTCTGGACGCGGCCATGCAGGTCGTTTCGGCCAATGCCGAGTACGTCCCACCTTATGGCACCGGGGCGACGCTGTACCTGCGGCCGCTGCTGCTTGGCGTCGGCCCAAACATCGGGGTGGCGCCGGCCAAGGAGTACCTGTTCACAATTTTTGCCATGCCAGTGGGGGCGTATTACAAAGGCGGTATGGTGCCGACCAAGTTCATGGTCGCCGATCACGCCGACCGTGCCGCCCATTACGGCACGGGCCAAAGCAAGGTCGGCGGCAACTACGCCGCTAGCTTGCAGGCCGGCAAGTATGCCCACGAGCACGGCTTCGGGGATGCGATTTACCTTGACCCGATTCAGCACCACTACATTGAAGAGGTCGGCAGCGCCAACTTCTTTGGCATCACCAAGGATGAAAAACGATTCCTGACACCCAAGTCGCCTTCGATTTTGCCGAGCATCACGCGGCGGTCGCTGCTCGCGCTGGCTCGCGACCGGTTCGGTCTAGACGCCGAGGAAACACAGATTCCCATTGACGGTTTGGATCAATTTGGCGAGGCTGGTGCGTGCGGCACGGCGGCCGTGATCACCCCAATCGCCAGCATCACTTACAACGGTGAGGTGCATCAGTTCGGCGACGGCGGTATCGGGCCAATGACCCAAAAGCTTTACAACGAGCTGACTGGTATCCAGTTTGGCGATGTCGAGGCCCCAGCAGGCTGGACAGTGCCAGTCCCGCTGGATTGAATTGTCCCATCATAAAAAAGACGCACACCCGCCCGCAGCGCAAAGGCTGCGAAAAGGTGTGCGTCTTTTTCATCGTTACTGGGCCTGGCGCAGCCGCTGGTCGGGGAAGACCTCGCAGTCGCTGGCTTGCCGCTCGACCATGTCGTGAAGCGCCTGCATCGCCGTTTCACACATCTTGCGCACCGCCGTTTCAGTGTAATACGCGATGTGCGGGGATAAAATGACATTGGGCATAGCCATCAAGGTCTGCCACTGCGGGTCGGTGAACTGGCCGGCTTCGGCCAAGGCAAGCAGGTCTTCGCTTTCGTGTTCGAAGGTGTCGATGCCCACGCCGCCTAGCTGACCGGTGCGCAGCGCAGCAATCACAGCCGTTGTATCAACTAAGTTTGGCCGGCCGGTGTTGATCAGCAGAGCGCCGGGCTTCATCTCGGCGATCGCCGCTTGGTCGATCAGATGCGTGTTTGTCGGCGTGCCAGGAATGTGGAGTGTGACAATGTCGCTTTGCCGCAGCAGGGTCGAAAGGGGCACTGGCTCAAAGTGCAGCTGAGGGTCAGCTTGGGGGTGTGCGTCATAAGCCAGCACCTTGGCGCCGATGCCATTGAGGCTGGTGATCAAGCTTCGCCCGATGCGCCCGGTGCCGATTACGCCCACGGTCGAGCAGCGCAGTTCGCGGCCGATGTGCGTCGTGGCCTGCTGGTAGTGGTCCTGATGCAGGTCGCGCTGCACCAATCCGGTTTGCCGCAGCAAGTACAGCATATCGGCCAGCGCAAATTCTGCAATGGCATTCGGTGAATAAGCAGGAACATTGGTGATGCGAATCCCGTAATGCTGGGCGGCGTCAAAGTCGACATTATCGGTGCCGGTGTTGCGCAGTGCCAAGGTCTTGATACCCAGTTTGCGCATGGCTTTGAACACGCCGGCTTCGTACGGGACCGTCTGAAAACAGCTGATGCCCGCGCTTCCTGCCGCTTTCGCCACCGTGTCAGGCGTCAGCAGCGCAGTGGTTTGCACCAAGTCATCACCGCGCTGTTGCGTCCATCGCTCGAGGTGCTGGCGCTCATCCGGCCGCACGCCGAAGACAGTAATTTTCATGAGAAATACTTCCTTCCGGGTTGGTATAGAAACCTCAGTTTAGCAGGGCCTGGCCAAAAAATGAAAGCGGCAACACTTGGCTTTAGACAATTCTTTGAAGTTTAGGCGGAGGCGGTCCGTTGATAATTGGCATACCCCAGAGAAAGGGGTACATTAGATAAAACTCTGTTCACGCCTAAGGAGGCAGTCTATGCCGAAAGAATGCTTGATCTGTCAACGAATCGCCGCCATCAAGCAACATGAAAATCGCTATTTCGTTCGCGAACTGGCAACCGGCTACGTGGTTTTGGCCGATAGTCAGTACTTTGAAGGCTACACCTTGTTCTTGGGCAAGCAGCATGTCACCGAGCTTCACCAGCTGGCGCCGCAGACCAAGATCGCATTTCTCGAGGAAATGAGTCTAGTGGCCGAGGCATGCGGCCAGGCGTTTCATGCCGACAAGATGAACATCGAGCTGCTGGGCAATGGGGATGCACATGTTCACTGGCATCTATTCCCACGGCATGCCGGGGACACGGCGAAAGCTGGTCCGGTGTGGTGGACGCCGCTGGAGACCATGTACGGCGATGACGTGGCGGCCGACCCGGTGCGGCTAGCACGCCTGAAAAACACCTTAAACCAGGCGCTGGATGCTGTGCTGCTCAAGCGTGCTGGCGAACTACGCGCAGTGCACGACTTCACCCTGAACGATCACGCCCGCGCCGGTCATACCAGGTCGCAGGCGACAGACTGAGGCTTTTTACCCAGGTTGGCCCACAAGCGGGGGCGAAAGCGCTAAACTAGAGAGTAAATCAGCATCAAGGAGTCGTTATGGAATCAGAAATGAATTACTACAAGTTCAGCCGCACGGAATGGGCGAACTTTCACGCGCATAATTTTGCCTCGGTCACCGATGATGAGCTGACGCAGCTGCGCTCGCTGAACGATGTCATCAGCATGGACGATGTGAAGACGATTTACTCGCCTTTGCGTCACCTGATCCACATCCGCTACAAGGACTACCAAGACGACGAGCGCACGCTGGCCCAGTTTTTGAGCCTGCCTTACCACAGCCATCCGTTCATCATCGGCATCTGCGGCTCAGTGGCGGTGGGTAAAAGCACGACGGCCCGCTTACTTCAGCTGTTGCTGTCGCGGGCATATCCCGACCGCCGGATCCAGATGATCACCACCGACGGCTTTTTGTACTCGAACGCCGAGCTGGAAAAACGAGGCATTTTGGCGCGCAAGGGGTTCCCGGAAAGCTACGACATGAACCTGTTGATTCATTTTCTCAACAATGTCAAAAACAATACCGGGGTCGTGCGAGCGCCGAAGTACAGTCACCAGATCTACGACATTGTGCCCGGCGAGCAGGAGGTCATCGACCATCCAGACATTCTGATTGTCGAAGGCATCAACGTGCTGCAGCTGCCGAGTCAGCAGCCGATTTACATTAGCGACTATTTCGACTTCTCCATTTACGTCGACGCCGACCCTAAGAACATCGAGCAGTGGTACCTGGAGCGGTTCGGCATGCTGCTGGACACTGCGTTCACCGATCCGACCAACTATTACTACCAGTACGCGATTGGCAATCGGGACGATGCGTTCAAAATGGCTAAGCAGGTCTGGCGCGACGTCAACCTCAAGAACCTTAAGGAGTACATTCTGCCGACCAAGAACCGCGCGGACGTCATTTTGCACAAAACTGCCAATCATTTGATCGATGAGGTCGCGCTGCGCAAGTTCAACTAATGAGGCTTTTCTCATTGAAAATTGACCGGCGCCAAAATTTTCCGTATAGTAGTAACAATTCAAAACAAGGGAGTGTGGGCACACTTGGCAAACCAGGGCCAGGACTACGACAAGATCATCGTCCTCGATTATGGGAGTCAGTACAATCAGCTGATCACGCGGCGCATCCGCGAATTTGGCGTCTATTCTGAACTCAAGCCGCATACTATCACCGCGGCGGAAGTCCGCAAGATCGCGCCAAAAGGCATTATTTTCTCCGGTGGGCCGAATTCGGTGTACGATGACGGCGCGCTGGGTGTGGACAACGAGATTTTTGAACTCGGCATTCCGATTCTCGGTGTCTGCTACGGCATGCAGCTGATGGCCCAGCGCCTCGGCGGCGACGTGGAGCCAGCCGACAACCGTGAGTACGGCAAGGTCGACATCACGGTGACGGACAAAACCGCCAAGCTATTCCAAGATCTTCCGGAAACGCAGACTGTGTGGATGAGCCATGGCGACCTCGTGCAAAAGGCGCCAGCCGGCTTCCGCGTAACCGCGACCTCGCACAACTGCCCGATTTCCGCGATGGACGACGATGAGCGTAAGTTTTACGGCATCCAGTTCCACGCCGAAGTGCAAAATACCAAGTACGGGCATGAGATCCTGCACCATTTTGCCTTTGACGTTTGCGGTGCCCAGGCCAACTGGAACATGGGCGACTTCATTGACGACCAGATTGACGCGATTCGCGCCGAAGTTGGCGACAAGCAAGTCCTGCTCGGCCTTTCCGGTGGGGTGGACAGCTCAGTGGTGGCCGCCTTGCTGCACAAAGCCATCGGCGAGCAGCTGACCTGCATCTTTGTGGATCACGGCCTGCTGCGCAAGAACGAGGCCGACCAGGTCATGGAAAGTCTCAACGGTCGCCTCGGCGTGAAAATCATCAAGGTCAACGCCGCAGACCGCTTCTTGGGCGACCTGAAAGGTGTTACTGATCCCGAGCAAAAGCGCAAGATCATCGGCCGCGACTTCATCGAAGTCTTCAACGATGAAGCGCGCAAGTTGCATGGCATCGAGTACTTGGCTCAGGGCACGCTGTACACTGACGTGGTCGAATCTGGCACTGACACCGCGCAGACCATCAAGTCACACCACAACGTTGGCGGCCTGCCTAAGGACTTGAAGTTCAAACTGATTGAACCGCTGAACAAGCTGTTCAAGGACGAAGCTCGCGAGCTCGGCGAACGCCTTGGCCTGCCGCATGACTTGGTATGGCGTCAGCCGTTTCCAGGCCCTGGCCTTGGGATTCGCGTTCTTGGCGAAGTCACCAAGGATAAGCTGGAAATCGTCCGCGAGTCTGACTGGGTCCTGCGCGATGAAATCGCCAAAGCCGGCTTACAAGAAAAAATCTGGCAGTACTTCACCGTGCTGCCGGGCTTCCGTTCGGTCGGTGTGATGGGGGATGGCCGCACGTACGATTACACCATCGCCATTCGCGCCATCACTTCGATTGATGGCATGACCGCCGACTTTGCCCGCATCGACTGGGATGTGCTTCAGAAGATCTCAGCTCGCATCGTCAACGAAGTCGCGCACGTCAACCGCGTTGTCTACGACATCACCTCGAAGCCGCCGGCAACTGTCGAATGGGAATAAGTTTATTGCACGTCCAAACGCTGGTCAATCAGCGTTTGGACTTTTTTTGTGTGAAATCTGAAAAGTGGAGGTTAGAAGCGGTGGTTGAGATGAAAACGATGGGATTGCGGCTGTTAAGGTCAGTCATCTAACAAGTCGTATAATTAAGTTAGCATTGTCACAACTTTGGAGGCGCCCAAATGAATTACAACTTAAAGCCCATGAAATATTTTGTGGACGTGGTGCAGACCCACGGTTTCAGCTCGGCAGCCAAACGCAACTATGTCTCAGAGACTGCTGTCTCCACTGCAATCAAGCATTTGGAGGATGATTTGGGGGTACAGCTCATCAACCGTACGCAAACTTCACTGTCACTGACCGCCGCCGGCCGATTCTTTTATCTGCGGGCGGTTCAAGTATTGGATGCCTATGGTGAAATTTGGCGTCATCCGGAACAACAACCAGCAGGTCTGCTCAGGATTCACTTTCTTCAAGGATTGGAAGCTGACGCAGCCGCCTTTGCGCAACATCTCGGGGCAACTAGGCAATTGAGTTTTGATGAAGAACCCTTTACTGACGCGTTCACTCGGCTGCTGGCGCATGATTATGATATTTTGATCGGATTTGAGCTGGCGTTTAGTGGCAACACGAAGCTCCAGACCTTCCCGCTGCGCAAAGTCGGTTTTGATGTGCTCTGCAACACCCAGGCGCTGGCGACACAGCCTGATGCGCCAACGCTTAGCCATGGCGGCAAGCTGTATTTACAGCACTGGAAGTCTACTGGCATTGCTGATATTCAATCAGCCATGGTCGAAAAATATGCGCAGAAAGGCTGGGGCTATGCCTCCATCGCGCAGGTGAATAGTTTTCAAGCCGCCGCTTTAGCAGTGAATTTTAAAGGAGGCGTGGCGCTGGTGCCGGATGACTTCAGAGTACCTGCGCATTGTAACAACCTCACACGGCTATCACCGAAGCATTTGGAACAAGCCTTCAACGTGGTCGCGGCAATTAGTCGCGATCGCCAGGAACTATTTGAAGGGATGATTCTTAAAGCGATAAGTTCAAGTTATCGCTGACAACTATTCGATGTTGGTAAGCTTTGTGAAAACGCTTTATCCTTTACTTGTTGGATACTTCACAATAAGAAAGGATGCACCACCATGAAGACGTTAAAGACTCAAATCGTGATTGTTGGCAGTGGTTCCGCAGGTTTGTCGGCGGGGTTTGATTTGTATCAGAAGAAAATCCCGTTCATCATGTTGGAGCGTGGGGATAAAGTCGGCGGTGCCGGTAAGTTCGGGGCCCATGGTGTGTTTGCGGTCCACTCTAAGCAGCAACTCGAGAAGGGTGTGACCTACGACTATGCGGATGCGTTCAAGGGGTTGACCAGCTATAATCACTATTTTGTCAACGGCGAACTGCTGGCACGTTTTCTCAAAGATTCCGGTGAGAATATTGACCGGATGGCCGCAATGGGATTAGCCACCACGGTTGAGCAAAGTGAACAGAAAGCGCATCTCAATGACCCACTGGTTTATCACAAGTTCAATAACTTCAAATCAAAGATGGCCACTTGGGATGCTTGGCCACAGAAATTTGAGGACTCCGGGAACCCTGTTTTGACTGAAACCTGGGCGGTCGGATTGGACTATGATTCACAAGCGGGCCTTAAAGCCGTGCTCGCTAAACAAGCTAGCGGCGAGGAGCTGCGCATCGAAGCCAAGAAAGTGATTTTTGCCGACGGCGGGTATTGCGGCAGTCCGGAAATGATGGCGGCTAAATACGCTGATAATGACGCGTTGCTGAATTTAGGGGAGCGCAAGGCTGACGGCACTGGGATCAAGCTCTGCGCGAAGTACGGGGCCAACGTGGCTCACAATCCGGTCTTGTTTGCCCATGGGTGTGCGCCAAGCCTGCGAATCAACCCAATGCGGCGGCAAAGCAGTGTGGAAACTTTGACCAACTTGCCGCTGCTATGGGTCGATCAAACCGGGAATCGATTTGTTAACGAAGACATTGTCTATGACTTTGCGATGTGGGCCAATGCCGCGCACAACGTTCAAGGCCAATATAGTGTGATTCTCGATCAAGCCACGCTGGACCATTTTCGTGATCACCTCGTGCCAATGGAAGATACTTTTGAACGGCAATTTCTCGAACCCGGCCAAACGCCAACTGGCACAGTCGGGCCGATCCCGGCGATTCAAGCAGACTTCGAGGATGCCATCGCACATGGTGAAGTCGTCAAAGCCGATAGCATCGAAGACCTTGCGGACAAGTTGGGGCTCCCAATTGCGGCCTTTAAACGCACCCTCAAAGTTTATAATCAGGCCGTTGCCGATGGGCAAGACGATACTTTCTTGAAGCCGGCGGCGGAGCTGAAGTTTGGGGTTCATCAAGGCCCGTTTTACGCGATCAAAGAACACTGCGCAATTTTGGGCACGCTCGACGGGGTCGCTGTCGATCGCAATTGCCAGCCAGTCACCAAAGCCGGCCAACCGTTAAAGGATCTGTACATCGTCGGCAACAATGTCAACGGCTTGTATTCAGATGGTTATCCGAGTTATGAAGGAATCGCCAACGGGTTTGCGTTTGTCTCGGGCTGGATCGCTGCGGCCGAAGCGGGTAAGGCCGTTCAGGAGGCAGAGAAATGTTAGAAAATAAAGTGGCATTGATCACCGGTGCGGCACAAGGTATCGGTTATGGGGTGAGTGTCGCCTTCGCTAATGCCGGGGCAAACGTTGTGTTGACCGATTATCAACCCAGTGTGGTGGAAGTGGCGCAGTCCCTGAATGGGCAAGCCTCAGGGACAGTGATCGGTTTGGTCATGGATGTGACCAAAGACGACTCGATCGATGCGGCGCTGGCTCAGGTGATGACGCAGTTCGGCCGCTTGGATTATGTCATTAATAACGCTGGTGGCGGTGTGCTGAAGCCCTTTGCTGAGCTCACGAATGAGGATTTTGACAAGACTGTTGGCCTGGACCTGGTTGGTACGTTCAAGTGCATGCGTGCGGAAATCAACTTATTCCTGAAACAAGGCTTCGGGTCGATCGTCAATACCGGCGCGCTGGGCAGTTTCTACGCCCCAGGTGGTTTTGGCGCTTATAATGCGGCCAAAAATGGCATCATGGGTATGACACAAGCCGCCGCGGTTGACTATGCGGATCACAATATTCGTGTCAACTGTGTGGCTCCGGGACTGACCAAAACGCCGCTGAACGACGGGGCTTTCATTGATACCATGACGCCAACGGTCCCAATGAAGCGTTATGAAACGGTTGAAGAGCTGGCCAAAGTGTTCGTCTTCGTTGCCACTGAAGCGACCTTCATGACCGGGCAGACTGTCGTGATCGATGGCGGGGTCAGTGCTGGATTGAAACAGGAGGCGCCACATGCCTGAGGTTGTCATCATTGGCGGCGGCCTATCAGGACTGGTCGCCTCAATCACTGCGCGGCAGGCTGGGTTGTCCTGTGTGGTGATTGAAAAAGGGCGCAGCCTCGGCGGCGACGGCAACTATGTGGAAGGTGCGATGGGCGTGGATTCAAAGCTTCAACAACAAGCCGGCATCACTATCGACCGCACACAGTTGCTGCAAGATGAGCTGAATTATTCCCATTTCGAAGCCAGCGCGCCGCATCTCAAACAGTTGATCGACCATTCTGGCGAGACCATCGACTGGTTAGCAGACCAAGGGGTAAAGTTTGCCAGCGTCGGCCCGCAAGGAAAAAGCTGGCCCACCATTCATGCCTTTGCCGGCGGCGGCCACGCGGCGGTGGCAACGCTGGTGGCCAAAGCGCGGCAACTCGGCGTCGAATTCTGCACGAGTACCAGTGCCCAAAAATTATTGCAGACTGCCGGGCATCTGTCAGGCGTTGAGGTCATGAAAGAGGTCACCGGGCAAACGAAAGAAATTGCCACTGACAACGTGATCTTAGCCACCGGCGGCTACGTGGACAATCCTGAATTGATCAAAAAGCAAACGCCATTATCAGACCGGCTGATGAGTGTCAGTGATGGCAAATCCACCGGCGATGGCATGCAGTTGGCCTGGGCGGCCGGGGCGATGCATGACAGCATGGGGGCTCTCCAGTTTGGTGGTGGGGCCATTTATGACCCGATGCTGCCGCCGTTTCTGCATATGAGCTCTGAAATTGGCGTGGCTGCGACTCAAGAAGCAATTTTGTGGGTCAACCAGGTCGGTGACCGGTTTGTGAATGAAGATGTGAATGACAACATGTGCCACGCAGGGAATGCGCTACTTGGCCAAGCGCGGACATTTGCGATTTTTGACGCGGAAGCCGTCAAACATTTGAGCACGGTCGGGTTGTATAAGGCAGTGGGCAATTCGCCATTTTCGCCGGATACCTTAAGCAAGCTGCCTGATGAATTAGCCTCGGACCTAGCAGCGCATCGCAAGTATTTGGCGAAAGCTGATACCTTGGAGGCCTTGGCAGACCAGCTGCATTTGCCAAACCTGGTTGATTCCGTTGCGCGTTATAATCGACAAGTCACGGCGGGCGTTGATGCCGATTTTGGCAAAGCTTCGGCTTATCTCACGCCGGTTAAGGATGGCCCATTTTATGCGGTGACCTTAGGCGTGGGGATGGCGTGTGCGATTGGCGGCCTGCGCATCGATACGCATAATGCGGTGCTGAATGCCCAAGGGTATCCGCTTCCTGGACTTTATGCGATTGGCAACGATGCGGCAGGGATGCTGGTAGGCGATACTTATGCGGTGACCTTGCCAGGCAGTACCGCGGGATTTGCGGCCTTTTCAGGGCGCAACGCGGTCGCGGCAATCGTTCAACAAAAATAATGCTGAGACCTTAAACAGTTTCATCACCAAGCACGAGTGCCTCTGGGCCACGATTCCGGAATGGAATTGTGGCGCAGGGGCATTTGTCTACTTTATGAGAGATGAAGAAGGTATCTAGCAGGGTAGGCTTTTGATGCGCGTGTTGTGCTTCCCCTCAAAGGGGTATACCACTCATCCCCATTTTTCTTAATGAACAATATTGTGAGTACTGTTTCGGGCACCGATTTTGGTTTCGCCTAATTATGGTCAGTTCATTTTGATTGATCCGTCTTTGCTTGGTATCGATGTTCCTCATGCTCTGATTTAATCAAAATGATTGGCTCTCGGTCTCTGCCGCCGTCGTCAGATTTTGTAGTTGAGTTTGTGGCGCGCGGCCATCGGCGTTAAACACGGGCAGAACGTGTTGCACTTTCACGTGCTTGAGACTATTCAAGGTGGCGCGCCACGTGTCGATGGTCTGATCAGTGACCGCGGGGGATAGGAGAGTAAGCGCATTGTTGTGTTGATAGGTGACGCATGACAGGCCGAGGTGGTCGGCGATGGCAGCGCCAGTAATTGACGGATCAGTGTCCAACACAATGAGTTGGGGCGTCTTTATTTCAAACGCTTCAGCCGGCTGCAGGGCCTGAGCGGCGATGGTTGGCGTTTGATGGCCTCGAATATCGTGCGCGACGGCCTGCAGGTCTGCGACGACCGCGTTCGCCGTTGGGAGGCTGCCGGCGCCAGGACCGATGAGCACCAGCGACTTGGTATTGGTTGAGGTCAGCTCAATGGCGTTGAACTCATCGTCAACATGACTCAGGGGATCGGTATTGGGCACCAGGGCTGGCGCGACGGTCAAGTTCAGTTGATTGCCGCGGCGAATAGCCCGGATCAGCGGCTTGATGGTGCAGCCGAAGTGTTTGGCCGCGGCAAAATCAGCGGCGGTGAGGGTCGTGATCCCTTGGCGGTGGATGCTGGCCAGTGTGGCGTCGAGCCCAAATGCCAACCGACATAAGATCAGCAGCTTGTAGCTGGCGTCGAGGCCTTCGACGTCGTTGGTCGGATCAGCTTCGGCGAAGCCTTTTTGCTGTGCTTCGGCAAGGGCGTCTGGGTAACTGCGGCCGCGCGCCATTTGCGACAAAATGAAGTTAGAGGTGCCATTGGCGATGCCGGCGAGTGACGTGATGGTATCGCCAGCAAAGTTGGTGTTCAAGGTGCGCAAAATGGGAATGCTGCCCATGACGGCGGCCTCGTAATTCAGGGCCACGTGCTGGCTGGCGGCAAGTGCGGTCAGCGCTTGGCCATGCGTGGCGATCAAGTCTTTGTTGGCAGTGATGACGTGCTTGCCGTTTCTCAGTGCCTGCTGGATCAGTGCATACGGCAGGTCAATGCCGCCAATCGCCTCCACGATAATTTGAATCTCAGGGTCATTGACGATTTGAAACGCGTCGGTGGTCAGCTTGATGTCCGGAAAATGTGCCTGACGCTCTGGTGTGATAGTCCGCACCGCTGCCCGCGTGATTTTAAGCCCGGCGGACGCCAGCTGAGGCGACTCGCGCGCAACGATGGTGGCAACGCCTTTCCCAACGGTCCCAAGGCCTAGCAATCCGACATTGATTGTGGTCATTAGATCACTCCTTTCCAGAGGTTAAGCCTGAGCTAAGCGCGTTGACTCGCAGTGGCACGAGCGTCTGAAGCCAGCCTGCATAGACGCGGGCAGCGTCGCGTCGCCATGTGTTTTGCGGCTGCCGATTTTGATCAAAATAATGCGCGGGCTTTGGAGTTGCCGGATTCTTGCGGCAATCGCGTTGATATTCAGCGAGCAGCGTGTCGGTTTGGTACTCCAAATGGCCGGCCAGATACCAACTGTTGGTGGCGACGTCTTTGATAAAAGTGGCGCCAAGTGCAGAAGAGCCGGCGATGATCTGCCCGCGAAGGACGCTGGTCAATGGAATCTTAAAAAAGCGGGACTGTGGCATCGTCAAGCCGCCGGTCGTGTAAACGCCTGAGAGCTTATCCCTCAACGGCTGGCCGGTAAAAAGGCCATCGATTGTGCCTGCCGCGTAGGCGCCCCAGCAGATAAACAGTGAACCGGTGACATGCGTTTTGCGCCATGCCAGAATGCGGTGCAGCTCCTGCCAAAAATCCACTTGTTGAAACGGCAGGCGATCCAGTGGGGCGCCAGTAATGATCAGGCCGTCAAAATGCTGGTCCTCGATCTCGTGAAAGCCGGCGTAGGCGCGGCGAACGGCCGCCGCATTGTGGCGAAGATGGTGGGTGTCTGGTACACAGAAAGTTAATGCGACCGGCCGCTTGCCCGCGGCCAGCACTTGCGCGAGTTGCTGCTCTGTCTGCGCCCGGTTCGGCATGAGGTTTAAGACTAACAATTGCAGCGCACTCGGGGCTGTGGCCTCGGCCGTGCGGGTCAATCCGCGTAAAATCGTCACTTGTGCCATTTTCATCACCTCCAGAACAAACAAAAATCCCGCGAATCTTCAATCAAATGAAGACTCGCGGGACGCCAATGCGTGGTACCACCCGTGTTCTGACAATTGTCATCAACTGCCACTCAAGCCGTACGGCGCAGTTGCGCGATACGGTCACGCGATAACGGGCGGACCCGGCGACTGCTCACGACAAAGCTCACAGCGGCAATACTCGGAGACCATGTTCAACGGGCCAGCGCCACTGACTTTCACCACTTGTCAGCTCTCTGCAGACGCCGCATCGTTTACTTATCTCGTCAACGTGTTTTTAGTTAACGTCATACTATGGCATTTTCTCATCAAGGTCAAGCTATTTTCTCATGAGTAGTTCAGAAAGCTGCGCCCGAAAAATTGGCGTCCAAAGTTTGAGATAGCCTTGCTGGGTTGGGTGGGCATCATCGAGCATAGCGAAAGGAAGCTGGCTGGTCGCGCTGGCCAAAGCTTGATTGTGCTTCAGATCAAGAACTGCAAAGCCGTATTTCGTCTGCAGCTGATAAAGGACAGCAATGAGGTTCTCGTAGTCTGATTCTGGCTTGCGCACGCAGGTGTAAAACAAAATGGGACAGTCCCAGTCTTGTTTGACCCGCGCGATGATGGCTTCGATCGCGCCAATGGTCGTGGTCGTGTCAAACTCGGTCGCGCCGGCTTCGGTAATCGTGCCCACTGGCTTGCCGGCGCGTCCGTCATTGGTGGACAGTTGGCAAACAAACGCATCTGGCGCAGCCTTGGGATGAAAATTTTGCAGCCGTGAAACGTAGCTGCTTGGCTCAGGGCCGGCGAGCGTGGTGCCGGTAATGGCAAGCTTGTCCGCAATCAGCCCGTCGCTGGCCTCGAGATCATCAACGAACGATTTGCCAAAAGCGCCGGCGCCGTATGTGATCGACGAGCCTAAAAAGACGATGTATTTACCGTACAAAGGCGATGCTGGATTCAGGGTGAGTGCGGCAGGTGCGTATTGCGGCAGATTGCCAAGAACCACGCGACTCAAAAATTTGTGTTTGGTCGCCAACAACAGAGCGGCCGCCCCGACTGCAGGCGTAATCAAAACAGCTTTTTTCATGATGAAGCCCTCCCAGACCAAGGATATGGCGAACCCTTGCCGCTTTCAAGCCGTCAGTGGCCGGCAGCGGCGCAGTTAAACAGACTCACAGGTTTTGGGCAGTCTGCCGATCAACGCGGAGCAGGTGAAAGCCAGTCGTGTCGTAGTCGAAGACCAGCACGGCGCTATTTGGGAAACCACCAGCCAAAACTTCGGTCGGGTCCTGAAGCTGCCGCAGAAAATTAAAGCACGCGGCGCTGTGGGACACGGCTAACACGTTCTGGTGATCCGGCTGCTGCATGATCTCAGTCAAAGCCTTGAGCAGACGCTGACCGGTGGTGTTCGAGGACTCGCCGCCGTACGGGACGAAGAAGCTCTCGAAGTCTTTGGGCTGCGCCGGATTAAGCGATTGGCTTTCGCCCTCAAAAACGCCGTAATTCATTTCTTTGAGAGCCTTCAGGTGACAGACTGGCAGCCGGCCATGGATGATCAGTTCCGCAGTGTCCACGGTCCGCTCGGCAGTCGAGCTGTACGCGTGATCCAGCGGGAGCGGGTCAAAATAAGCGGCCAGTCGTTTGGCCTGCGCGATGCCGCGGGCCGTCAGCGGGGAGTCGCACCAACCCTGAATTTTGTGCTGCACATTGAACAGGGTTTCGCCGTGGCGTACCAGATACAGCCTCCCCATCTTACTTTTCCTTCTTTTCGTCGATCAAAATGGTGCCGGCTGGCGGGTTTTGATCCAACGCGCCGACGATGGGGTGCGGCGAATACGGCGCCTCCAGCGCTTTGATGTCGGCTTCGTCGAGTTCAACCTGCTGCGCTTCAGCCGCCTCGCGCAGGTGCTTTTCCTTGGTGGCACCAACGATTGGCGCGGCGACGCCCTTGGCCCACAGCCAGGCCAAAGCAACTTGGCTCATGGTGACGTGATGCTTTTCAGCCACGGCTTCAACCTGTTTAATGATCGCCAGGTCGTTTTCTTCCATGTTGTCATACTTGCCCTTGGCCACCTTGTCGGTGCGGCTGCGCAGGGTGTCCGTGTCCCAACCGGGATGGCTGAGGTGACCAGCAGCCAGCGGGCTGTATGGCATCAGCGAGGCGCCCCACTTTTTGGTCAGCGGGATCAAGGCCTTTTCGTCCTCTCGGTACAGCAGGTTGTAGTGATTTTCCATCGTCTGAAAAGTGGCCCAGTCGTGCCGCTTAGCGACCTGCTGCATCTGGTCAAACTGCTCGGGGTACATGGCGCTGGCGCCGATGGCACGCACCTTGCCGGCAACAACGAGGTCGTTGAGGGCGGCCATCGTTTCTTCAATCGGGGTGTCATAGTCGAAGCGGTGGATGATGTATAAGTCCAGATAGTCAGTCCCTAGGCGCTTCAGACTGCCGTCAATTTCGCGGTGAATGGCCTCACTGCTGAGCCGGCCCGGGTTGAAATAGACTTTGGACGCGAGCACGACCTGGTCGCGGGGCACGCCGTTGTCGTGTAGCGCCTTGCCGAGGTATACTTCGCCAGTGCCTTTTGAGTAGGAGTTGGCCGTGTCAAAGAAGTTGAGGCCGAGATTAAGCGCCGTTTTGACCATTTTCGTGGTTGCTGGCTGATCCAGTGTCCACGCGTGCATGGTGCCGGCTTGGCCAAAGCTCATACCGCCGACGCAAAGCTGGGAGACGGTGATGTCGGTGTGACCCAGTTTAACTTGTTTCATCACGTTTCACTCTTTCTGCAATTTGCGCTTAGTGATTGCGAACCTATCGCACACTCTATTTTACCGCTATTGGCGGTGCGGTTATCGAGTTTTACGGCTTGGTGCGCTGACCCAGCTGTTTGGGGGCACAGTGAGTTGCTGAGTAAAAAAGTGAAATTAGATTAGAGCCAGATGTTGATTTTCTCATCCAGTCGTTGTACCGTGTACCTAACAAAATAATTCGTCCATAAACCGTTGATGTGGAGATCAAAACTGCTTTGCACGCACAGAGAGCGACCGGAGCTGGGAATGTCGTCGAACGCAGGCAGTCAAATGGACCACTGAGGGACAGGCCAAAAGAACCAGAGCGCAGGTGCCGCGCACTTAGGACTTCGGCTAACCGATCACGAGCGCAGCGTGCAACGCACGCAAGCGAATGATGGTTAGACGTAAGTCCGTTGCGGCATCGCAGCTCGCCGTCAAGTCAGCCTGTACGTGAGGCATACGTCAGTTGTCGGAGGGGTGTTAGCCCTTCGCTAAGCGGGATGAGGCACGTGTTTGTTGTACCCATCCAATTAAGGTGGCACCGCGGAATAATCCGTCCTTAAACAGTAACTAACTGTTTATGGGCGGATTTTTTGTGTATCTGGTTCAATGGAGGCTACTTTATGGCAATCAAGTTCGCACGCGTAGATGAACGGCTGGTCCACGGACAGATTATGACCAGCTGGATCAAGCAGTACCCGGTCTCACATATCTTAATTATCGACGACGCCTTGGCGGCAGATGAGTTCACGTCATCGGTTCTCGCAATGTCGGCGCCGGCTGATATTACCATCGACATTCAGCCGGTGGCTCAGGCGGCTAAAATGCTTCAGGACGCCAGCCAGCCGGACTTCTTCGTCCTGTTTAAAACGCCGGTCGCGGCGGTTGCACTGGTCAAGGCCGGCGCAGCACTGACCAGCCTCAACATTGGCAACATGGGCAGTGCGCCGGACCGCACGCCGCTGACTCGCCGCGTTTTCGCTAACCCAGCCGAGCGCAGTGCCATGCATGAGCTGCAGCAGTTGGGCACCGAAGTCTACTTGCAGATGCTGCCAAGTGACCGGCGCGTGGCCTATCAGCAGGAGGTGAGCGCATGAACACCTTTTTCATTGCAATCATTATTGCAGCCTTGTGCTGGCTGACCAGTTCGGCGCTGCCGATGTGGTCCCGCTGGGCGTTTTACTTCGGGGCGCCGCTCGTCGCCGGTCTGATCGACGGGCTGCTGCTCGGCCAGCTGACATACGGCCTGCAAGTTGGCGCAACGATTCAAATGGCGTACATTGGACTGCTTGCCGTCGGCGGCACGCTGCCGAATGAAATGGCGATTGCAGGTTACCTGGGTGTTGCGATGACGATGCTATCAGGCAGTTCGGCCGCGACGGGGCTGGCGATTGCGACGCCGCTAGGGCTGCTCGGGGTGCTGTGCCAGAACGCGAAAATGGCGCTGAATCCGATCTGGGTCCACCGCGCGGACACCTATGCAGCGGCCGGGGATCTGCGCGGCGTGCGGCGGATGAACCTGTTCGCGTCGCAGATTGTGCCGTTCATTACGTACTTTATCCCAGCGTTTTTGTGCGTGTACTTTGGCGGTCATTACTTTGCGGCCTTCATGGCGGCACTGCCCGTACAAATCACCAATATTTTGATGTTGATCGGCAAAATGATGCCGGCGCTGGGACTGGCGATGCTGATGCAGGTGTTGGCCAAGAAGTCGACGATTCCGTTCATCTTGATCGGGTTCGCCCTGGCAGCGTATTTGAAACTCGACGTGATGGCCATTGCCATTATCGGGACGGGACTCGCGCTGCTGCACTATTACTACATGCCACAAGGAGGTCATCGTGATGGAACAGACGCCAAAAAAGCTTAGCAAGAAAACCCTGCGGAAGACCTGGTTTGCATGGCAGTCATGGGGCCAAATCTGCTACAACTACGAGCGGATGATGGGCCTCGGGTTTGCGCACGCGATGTCTTACGTGCTGGAAGAATTGTACCCTAACGACAAGGACAAGCTGGCTGAAGGCCTGACCCGCGAGCTCACGTACTACAATACTGAGAATACGTTTGGGTCAATGATTGCAGGCATTGTCGCTTCGCTGGAGGAGAAAAAGGCGAATGACGACTCACTAAGTGGGGATATGATCAACAATCTCAAGGCAGCGCTGATGGGGCCAGTGGCCGGCATTGGCGACACCATCACACAATCACTGGTCAAGGTCATTCTGCTGGGGATCGGCATCGACATGGCTAAAAACGGCAGTGCGCTCGGGCCAATCTTATTCGTCGTCCTGTTTTGTGCCTACGCGCTGATTGTTGGCCACATCTGCTTCTACTCGGGCTATCACCTGGGTCAGGCCAGCGTTACCAGTCTGCTCAAAGGCGGGAAGATTGCGCGCGTCACGGATTCGCTTGGTGCGTTGGGCATGATGGTGCTAGGCGCCTTGATTCCCACCACCATTACAGTGGGCACACCGCTGAAATTTGCGGTGGGGCAGGTCAAAATCAATTTGCAGTCGATTCTTAACAGCATTGTGCCGGATCTGCTGCCGGTGCTGCTATTCCTCGGCCTGTTTTACCTGCTGCGCAAAGGTCAAAAACCGGTGCGGCTGATGGGCCTGGTTATCGTGGCGGCCATCGTGCTGTCGCTCACTGGTATCTTAAAATAACCAATGATGCCGTCAGCATCGTCTCGCAAAGCTTCGAACTCTATGACCGACTGGAGTTCGAGGCTTTTTGATAACAAAAATTAAAACACTATGCACACGCATACAAATGCGCTACACTATTTTCGCTTACCAGGTTGTAGCTATCTCGGTCTTCCGTGAGGGCGAGGCCGCATGATGTTTAAGCAAGAAAAGCATTTAAAGCAACGAAGAAGGATCAACGTCAGTTTGAAGATGACCACCAAGGAGACAGATAAATGACAAAAACAATTATTATTACCGGCGCAAACTCCGGCCTAGGGTTTGAGACGACAAAACAGATTGCTGAGCAGGGAGAGGATTATCACCTGATTATGGCCTGCCGCAATATGACAAAAGCAAACGCGGCGCGCGATGAAATTATTAAGGCTATACCAGACGCCAACTTGACGTGTCTTGAGTTGGACACTTCCTCGCTGGCCAAAGTGCGAGATTTTGTCGCTGCCTTCAAAGCGCTAGACGAGCCGCTTTACGGGCTGGTTTGCAACGCTGGTATCGCTGGCAGGACGGCGACTGTGACGGCAGATGGGTTCAACAATATTGTTGAGACCAATTACCTTGGCCACTTTTTGCTGACACAGCTGCTGCTGCCGCTGATGCAGGATGACAGCCGCATTGTGACGGTCAGCAGCGAACGGCATGATACGCCGCTTCGGGGTGTGGCCTGGCCAGGAGTTGAGGCCATTGCCTACCCTGGCCACGATGCCATGGTGGATGAGCGCAGCTATGTTTATTCCAAGCTTTGCACGATTCTGTTCACTTATGAATTGGATCGGCGGCTGACGGCAGCTGGCAATCCGATCGTCGTGAACACTGTTAATCCTGGGCTTATGGTCGAAACTGGGCTGTCCAAAAACAAATCGCGCTTCACGCCGGAAATGATGGCACAGGTAGCAGATTTACTCAGCACCGCGAAAGACTCGGCAACGATGATCAAGAATTTGATGGTGGATGACAAGTTCGCCAAGGGTCCGGCAAGGTATTTTGACCGCAGCAGTGACAAGCCGATTCGCTCGTCGAAAATGTCTTATGATCAGCAGATCCAAGATGAGCTTTGGGATTTCAGCATGAAGGCTGTGGGTTTAGCCAAGTAGTTCAAACAAAGTGTGTCAAGTAAAACTTTCTCTTTGCTAGCGACTGGTACGTCACGGACAGGGAGGATGTTTTGATTTCTTCGCAAGGTCGTTTTGGACTTGCCATGACGCCATAAAAGCCGGTGAGAAGGCGCTTGAAATTAATTTTGGGAAAACACTATGCGCATGCATACAAATGTGCTATACTCAGTTTGCGTTAAAAATTAGCTACTTTTGGTAAGCAAATTGTCAAGACGATAAGGCCGGGTCTCTTCCGACCAAATTTTTTGGCCAACACTATGCACGCGCATATAAATCAAACAAATTTTTGGAGGGTTTACGATGAAACTTATTACCGTTGAAGAGCATTACGACACAGATCGGAACATCAAGGAATTCAACCAATACTCAGAAGTCAAAAACAACAATCCGCGTCAGGACCAACTGCGTCCGGACCTTGTGGATTTCAGCAACAAGGTCGCGTACATGGATAAGAACGGAATCGACATGCAGGTGATCTCGGATGCTGGTAATTCCCCGCAAGTCCTGCCTGACCAGTACGCGGTTGACGGCGCTCACGCCCAAAACGAGACCCTGGCAGAAAACATTAGTCAGTACCCAGACCGGTTTGCCGGTTTGGCCACCCTGCCAGCCAACACGCCAGATGAGGCCGCCAAAGAACTCGAATACGCCGTGACCAAGCTGGGCATGAAGGGTGGCATCATTTCTGGCAGCATCAATGGTCAGTTCTTGGATGATCCCCGCTTTGAGCCGATCTTCGCTGCCGCTGACCAGCTAGGCACCACACTTTATCTACATCCAGGCGTCATCACGAACGATCAAAAGGCGATGCTGTACGACAGCAAGGCATACAACGCATTAGGCGCCACGATGATGGCCGGGGCCATGTGGGGCTGGCACATGGAGCAGGGCATTCAGATGCTTAGGATCATCACGTCCGGCATCATGGAGAAGTACCCGCACTTCAAGATTGCTTCCGGTCACTGGGGCGAATTTGTCCCAATGTTCCTGGAACGGATCGATGGCTTCAGCCCAATTATCACTGATCTGCCGCTGAAGTTCTCGGACTACTACAAGCGCCAGGTTTACCTGTCACCATCCGGCATGTTCACCGCGCCGCAGATGCAGCTGGTGTTGACTGAGATGGGCGCCGATCACGTCATGTGGTCCGAAGACTTTCCTTATGTTCAATCCGGAAATGAAACACGTCAATTTCTTGAACAGGCGGACATTACGGCTGCCCAGCGTGAAGCAATTGGCCACGGCACCGCCGAAACAGTGTTTAACTTAAACTAATCTCACCCGATAAAAAGGAGAAACCATATGACAAAAATTGGTATTATTGGTGCGACGGGTCACGTCGGCCAGGCAATCATGAAGGAAGCGCTTGACCGTGGTCTGCAGGCCACAGCCATCGTGCGCAGTGCAGAAAAAGCAAAAAAGCTGTTCGGCGACCAGGCCGCGATTCTGGCCAAAGACGCCATGGCACTGACGCAGGCCGACTTATCAGATTTTGATATTATTGTTGACGCGTTTGCTTCCGCCAAGCCGTATGAACACGTTGATTTAGCCACCCGCCTGATCAGTTTTTTCCGTGAGGATCAAGCGACTCATTTATTCTTTGTGATCGGTGCCTCAACGCTGCTCAAGCCAGATGGCAGCACACTGCTCACCGACACGATGAAGCGCTTTGCCGGCGAACCATGGCTTGCAGGGATGATTGAGCAAAACCGGGAATTTGAATTTTTGCAGTTAGTCGATGACGTGAACTGGACGGCAATTACACCATCCACTGATTTTACCGATGGGCCGAAAACGACCTATCGCGTGGGTGGCAGCCACATTATCAACAGTGCCGCCGGGGAAAATGAAGTCTCAGTGGCTAACTTTGCCGCGGCCTTGCTTGACGAAAGCGCACAACCCAAGCATACACGGACTCAGTTTTCGGTCGTCGACGCCTAGGAGGGACATCATGATTCCAGACAAAAATGACCAGACCATCATCAAGCAGCTTCACATCGCATCGAACAATGCGCTGCGTGTGCTTGACCGGCGCCTGAAACCGCTGGGGGTAAACAGCAGCCAGTACTTTTTTGTGCTGAAGCTGCACGATGATCCAGGCGTGACGCAGGATCAGTTGGTGCGGGCGGACAGCCGCCATCAAAGCAATGTCAATCGGGAAATCACTCGGTTGGTCGCGCTGGGGCTGGTGGACAAGCGTCAATCGCCAACCGATGGCCGAAGGTTCGAGCTTTGGCTTACCAAGGCGGGTGAGGACTTGTATCCGCAAGTCAAAGCTGCGCTGGATGCGGAGGAAAAGGCGCTTAGTCAGTGCTTGGCCGCAGCAGACGGCCGGGTGAGCCAGCAGGACCTTTTGGCCGTGCTCCACCGCATTGCACAGCTGGATAATCAGTGAATCGATAAAGAAAGCAGGAAAAATATGCCGGCATTGACACTAAATGGGCACACCTACCCGGCGCTACAGATTCCCGAAGGCTACCAGATCATCGTCGAACAGCTGGTCCCACGAAACGGTGAGCAGGTTCACCTGCGGCGGTATCAGCCAGCCGCCTTGCAGCAGGAAGCACTCAATCGGGAACATGTCACCGTCATCTACGGTGACAATGGGTACCTCTATTCTTATAACGCCTTGACACAGCCAATCGCGGGCAAGCTGCCTGATGAGACCCAGGCGTTTGCGATTGCGGAGCGAGTGTGGCAAGAGGTTGATTCCACCTACCGTCAACGGCTTGAGCCGCTTCGCAGTTTGACCGGTCAGACGCGGACGTACATCAATGCAGATGGCCAAACCGTCACTGTGCCGGTGGAATGGGCGAAGTACGTCAACACTGTGGACACTGGCAGCTATGAATGGGTCGGCCTCGCCCCGAACAACGCGGTGATCGAGTTCGAACGCCTGAGTTTCTGGGATTTTTTGGCTAATCGCCAGAAAACAGAAATGTGGAACGGTGATGATTGGATCCTGGCGCGCCGCGGGCTGGGGCCTCAATTGCCGGCGCCGCTGCCAGTGGCCTAGCCGGTTGACCGTCAGAAAAATCACCCAAAACAGTCCAGTCAGCAAAACGGCTGGGCTTTTGCGTATAAACAATCGCCGATAAGTGTCAATTGCTTGGTCAAATTCGGCTGCAGTGCCAAAAACGCGAAATTGTTATTGATTGACAAGTTATAATTGAGCAAACGGGGGAAGCACAAGAGAGTGGTTGGAGGAATTTAAATGGAACACAATAAACGGTAGCTACTTGCTGCCTCGGGGCTGGTATTGGTCATCGTCCTGGCTGGGTGGTACCGTTATGCGCATGACCATCAGGGTGTTTCGACTGGCACCAGCACGACAGCTGCGGTGACCACCCAGAAGCAATTTTACCGTCAGTTCACCAAGCAGTATCCTGCGCTGAAGCCAGCCCTAGACCACGATGCCAAGCCTGACACCTATGTGATCCCGGGGTTGGTGCGAACCGAGTCGCTCAGCACCAGTTCCCGGCACCAAGTGGGGATCAGCAAGACCATGGATCCACAAGGGCTGGCCGTGACGCCCAATTTTGTGGTGATTTCTGCATACAGCCGTGACAATCGCTTTGACTCTGTGCTGTATTTTCTGAACAAACGCACTGGCCGCTTTGTGAAGCAAATCGTCCTGCCCAACGCCTCACACGTCGGCGGGCTTGCCTATGATCCCGTCAGCAAGCGCCTTTGGGTGACGACCGAAACTTTGCAAAACACCGCTTCGCTGTCGGCGTATGACGCAAAAACTTGGCAGCGGGCGAACTTTGCTCGCGGCCATCGCGCCAGCAAGTTTGACCAAGTCGTGTCGTTGAATCGGGTCAAGCGGGCCTCGTTTCTGACCTACCACAACAACGCGCTTTACGTCGGCTTCTTTGACCAAAGTACCCAGGGCAATTTCGTGGCGTTGCCGCTGACGAAGCAGGGCCTGCCCGATACCGCGAACCGGCGCCGAGTAGAGCTTCGCGGAGCCAATCAAGCGGGCAATTACACGACCAGTAAAAAGCTGCAGGGCGTCACCTTCTATCATGGCCAGATCCTGTTTTCGCAGTCGTTCGGGCCTAATTCGTCCAGCATCTTGGCGTTTGACAATGACGGCCAGCGGACTTGGCTTGATTTTGACGGTGATGATACCCTTAAAACGGTCACGCTGCCGCCGTATCTTGAGCAAATTTACGCAGACGGCGAGGATCTTTACGTGTTGTTTGAATCAGGCGCGACGCACTACCGTAAGGCCAAGTTGGGCTTTCACGCCGATCGGGTGGTGAAGCTCGATTTAGGCAGCCTGATGCAGGCCAGCTAAGGGGCTGGCTCTTGAGCAATCGAAGAGCGGCTTTTTGTCCAAAGCATGAAGGCCTCTGTGCCACGATTCAGTTAACGAATCGCAGCGCAGAGGCCTTTGTGGACTTGGCCGTTCGATTAAGTAACGCGCCTAAGCTGCTGTGTGTTGCAGTCGCCTTTTTGACGTGGGCTGGTGCCCAGCTTCGGTGGGTTAAGAGAAAATCTGCTTGCTGAAGACGTAATTCAGACCGATCACGACCACCTGGTCAATCACTTTGACAATGATTGGCGAGCCGTGAAGCAGCGTTAGCCCCACGAACAAGATGGCGGTGTCAGCTAGCAGTGAGGCCCCGCGCAGCGTGAAGAAGCTGACGGCTTCTTTCACGACCGTTCTGGGGGTCATGTCGGCAGCGCCAAACACAAGTTTTTTGTTCGCAATGAAAGCAAACAGGACGCTGAGCACCCAGGCGACGATGTTGGCCCAAAACCAGGCGGTCCCCAGGTGAGTCAGGCTGAAAAAAAGCACGATGTTAATCGCTGTGGTCAGCCCGCCGACGACTAGGTAGCGCAGGGCTTCCCCGTACCGGTCATAAATTGTTGTCACGCGATTATCCATTGATTGACCTCCCGTGAGCATGAAGCAAACTCGTGTAAATGAGGGACGCAGTGTGGGACGCGGTGCCGTTGATCACAAGCGGAAAGGCACTCAGTTGATAATGGGCAGTGCGCACTACATCGACCGCTTGGCTGGTGGTGCACCAGTTGCATACGGTGATTTGGTACCGGCCAGGCTCAAGTGGGTGATGCAGCCGATAGACGGCTCCCGCATCGGTTAAGTGGTAAGTTTGGCCGCTGGCCAGCTTGGTCAGCGTGACCGCCACGACTGAATGCGCATGAATCTGCATGGAAAAGTAATCGGCAGGACCGTTCAGTGTCACGTTCTCGGTCATCGTGGCGTTTGGCCTGAGTCGTTCAGGCTTGGCGTGATACTGCTCGGACAGCTGGCTGTGCTGGGCCGCCACCACCAGCGGTGGCGGGTGCACTGCACCCACCACGTGGCTCAGGCCAAGCACGCTGCTGCAGGTCAGGCCCAACAAAGCCACAGGGCGCCAGGCGAGCCGGTGGACCACTGCTTTTGCTTTCACCGGCTTGGGGATGCTCGCCAAGGTGAACAGCAGTAAGGGCAGAATGATCTGACCGTAGCGGGCCTCGGTTTCCCACAGGAGGGTGTGGAAGGCCAAGTAGCCCAGGGCGGTGACCACAGCCAGCATACTGGCAGCGCCGCGGGCTTGGCGCCACTCGGGCTGCCACGTGAGCAGGCGCAAAATCAAAGTCAGCCACAAGGTGAGCGTGGCCGTGGTATAGCTGATGGCGGTCAGGGCAGCCAGTGTCTGGACGTGCTTTTGATAGACCGCCGGTGCCGACCGGAACCCACCGTTGTACCAGGACTGAATCCCTTGAACATTCAGCAGAATGCCCAATTTGGTGAACCATAGCTTGATCAGTCCCGAACCCCCCAGATGCTTCACGCGCTGTTTCAGCAGCACCAAATCATGATGCTGACGGGCCGCCTGGTCAGAGAGCTTGATTGCGGCGTGGACGTCGTGGGCGGCATACATGCTGTGGCTTTTGGCGTTGGTTCCCATCAGCAGCCAGTTGGTGACGGGAAACGCAAATTCGGTCTTGGGGGTGTAGTGGCTGGCGGCGTCGATAACGCGGGTAGCCGGCACGCTGAGGCCAAAGCCGACCACCACGAGCAGCATCGGCAGCCAGAGCTTCAAAGGCTTGAGGAGGTGCTGGTGGTGCAAAATTAGCGCGACAATGGCAGCCGCTGGTATCAGTACGATCAGGTTTGGTTTGATCAATGCGCCAAGTAACACCGCAACGGTTAGACCAATGCCCGCCCCAATTTGGTGACTGCGTGTTTGTTCTGGCCACCGCCAAAAAATGCGCATGATGATCAGCAGAAGCAGCATCGACGGCAGGTCGGAATAGAAAACCTGCTTGTCACTGCCAAGCAGGCAAGTAAAGTTGTCCAATTGCAGTGACAGAATCGCTCAAAGCCAGCTTACCCTCCCTCAGATATATTCGCCAGCCATGAATTCTGAATCAATTCTGAAACTTTTTTAGAAAAGGGCCCCGACCGTTGCCCACCAGCGACAGTGTTTGTTGCCGCCTAGCTGCTGTTTGGTGGTGGAGAAAACAGTATTCTGGAAGATTGGCAGGAGCGCCTGACGCGCTGACTAACAGGTCTTAGAAGGGGATAAAGTGGAAAATTAAGAGTAGTATGATTCAAGAATATTCTGTTATCATAATCTTAAAAGTATTTTGTTCCCACGAATCGACTATCTGTGTACAAATTTTACATTATGTCCATTATCTATTAGGAATAGGGAATTCCTAAATAAGCCTAGTTCAAATAATATAAAAACAATTTTTCAAAACTGGTTTAGCCTTGCAATTCTCTAATGCTATACTCATCTCAACCAGGGGGTTGTCAACCCCACTAAGCATCTTCGCTCTGATGGCGCAGTGCAAGAAATGAGGAGGAGTATGATGAAAGCAAGTCCCAAGAGTAACTCTTTAAGAGTTGATACTGATCGGAAAATCCATTATAAGATGTTCAAAGATGGCAAGAAGTGGGTCTTTACGGGCTTGGTAACGACTTTCTTCACAGTTCTGCCATTTGTACAAATCAACACTGTCAAAGCTGACACAACTACGAACCTGGAGCCGACAGCGCAGGTGACGAACTCAGATTCCAGTGCAACGGCGGCGAACGCTTCGAACACAGCCGTTCTTGAGACGCAAGCCGCCACTGCTGCAATCCCGGAGACCACACCGGCGAAAGCACTGCTTGAGATTAAAAATGCCCAGGCAACCACGACTGAAAGTGGTCTGGTCACCGTCATAGGGACGACGACGGCCAATGCACAAGTTACAGCAACTGCTGAAAATGGCATTACCCGAACGGTGACCGCCGATGCAAACGGTTATTTTAGTGTTGCGCTAAATGGCACATCCACTGTTATTTTGAAAGCCTCGTTGGATGGGCATTCAAGCGAGCCGGCCGCTGTGGTAGTTCCAAAAGCGAAGACGACAGCTGAACAGGAAACAGCGACGCCCACATCGGCGGTTGCTTCGAGAGCAGCATTAGCCGAGGTTGCAGACAATTCCCAAGCTGAAAACACTCAGTCGGCGGGCAACGCAATTCGCTTAGTCGATCCTAGCGATGACGAGATTGCGGCTGCTAAGGCATCCGCAACCGACTCATTCAACAAGACGGGTCTTCCACAGACTATTCAAGTGCTCATGGCTGACACCGATTCTTCTCAGGTGGAAGAGGTTTATAACAAGAGTTTCTTGCAGACACTCCAGCTGACTAAATCAGATGCATACACCAGTGTCGATGGTCAAATCATAGTTAAAGCCGGTGTCCGGGAAGTCAAGGATGGGGACACAACCAAGAAATATCTTGCTTACGATCAGCCAATTACAGTGACATTCGATCATTTCTCAAATTTGGGTTCGTTCAATAACATGAAAGAGGATACCGACGGCGATGACATTAATTGGCTCGATCCCTCGACGATTTTAGGAGCTATTACTCATTGGGTAGCCCAAATTGCAGCGGGTGATTTGTCGGCTGAGCAACTGCAACAGCTGACAGCTAGCACAAACGATCCGTCGGCGTTAAATTCAGATATTGACAAAAATACCGCACTCCTCCTGAGTGGTAATGATGAAGATCAGAAACAGCTTTCGCAGGATGACCTGTTTCGTTTAAGCCCAGTCACAGGTGCTGGTGCGTTACAGGTCGGCGTTTTTAATGCTGAGGCCTTATCTAAGCCCACTCTCAACCAAAAGACGGATGTCGTTTATGCCTCTCCAACCTTTGATTGGGACAAATTGGCAACCAAAAACACTGACAACTCAGTGTCAGTCACATTCACCTTGTCAGCGGATCAAGTCAAATCTGCTTTTGCAGACCATGGTGGTTATCTTTACGTCAAGATTCCGGGCAAAATGAGCAGCTTGAAGATAACCGACTTGCTCGTCCCTGCTGAAGATGGCAGTATCGGGACAGGTACCAAAGTTGAAGTCGTCGATACGCCTACGGATACGCCAACTGACACGCCTGCCGAGGCTAATTTCCCAATTACTTATAAGTATGTCGATGAGAGTGGCAAAGAGATTGCCAACAGTCAGCAACAGAAGAAGCTCACTTCTGAAGAATCGATTGATTTCAGCCCACTGAATCCACCAGCTGGGTATACTTTTGACCCGAAGAAAACAGAAGTCGATATTACCAGTGCTTTTGATGATCAAATCAAGTCTGACATTAGCAGTGCAACTGATTTTGCGGGTTTGAATTCAGCGCTGGCCAAATTGGGGATCACCAAAGTCAGTGCTCTTGAAGGCAGCAACACCCACCAGGTGACCATTACCTATCACGGCACCAAAACTGAAGAAAAGAAATATACTGCCAAGGTCATTTATGTGGACCAAGCAGACGGTCATGAGATTCGGGATGCTGCACCTTTAGGCTCGCAGCCGGCAGGACAAGGGGTCCGGACTACTGGTATTCCCAAGACTGTTGAAGGGTACACGATGGTTGGCGAGGACCCGATCAAGGAACACTATTACTTCACGGATCAGCCTGACCAAGTTGTTACCCTCACGTACAAGAAGAATGATGCCGGTGGTACCGGCACTGGCACCGATACGCCTACAGCAAAAGGCAAGATCACTGTCAACTTAGTGGGTGAAGATCACCACGCGCTTGTAGTACCCAGTGATCCCAATTTTCAACAGACGTACTATCTTGATGGTGATATTGGGACGGGCATCCCAGCTGGTGCCGTCAACAAGACCGCCCCAGGTTTTACAATCATAGAGGATGGAACGCTCAAGGCTAAGTTTACTGACAAAGACCAGACGATTCTGATCATTTACAAGCCAGTCGCAACTAAGGGTACAATCACTGTTAACTTAGTGGACGAAAATGACAAGCCGATTTCCAATACTGATGGCAAGTCTTCAATTAATCTCGAGGGCAATATTGGCGATTCAATTACAAGCGTGACCCTCAACAAGAACGTCCCCGGTCACAAGATCACCACCGATGGCACGACCGATGCGAAGTTTACTGAGACTGCCCAGACGCTGACGATCAAGTACGCGCCAGTCGTAACAAAGGGTACGATCACTGTTAAGTTAGTGGACGAAAATAATAAGCCGATTTCGAATACTGATGGCCAGTCTTCAATTGATCTCAAAGGCAATATTGGCGATTCAATTACAAGCGTGGTCCTCAATAAAGACGTCCCCGGTCACAAGATCACCACCGATGGCACGACCAATGCGAAGTTTACTAAGACTGCCCAGACGCTGACGATCAAGTACGCTACAGACGGGCCGAGAGTGTACACCCCGGGCAATCCTGGCTCGACTTTGGATGGGGATCCGACCACAGTAACGTCCCGGTATTTGATTGGGACGGTGCAGGCTAATGTTAAGTACAATGGGGACGATGCACTGGCTGAGAAGAAAGGCTCGCCTATTCAGATTTACCGGACGGCCACCCTTGATGCTAGTGGCGCTCCAGTGTACACGCCATGGACAACGAATGCAACCGGTGTTGGTGGCAACGACACTGATGTTTTGCTGACACCAATTACTGAAAGCGATATTCCAACAGTCGCGAACAAAGTCGGTAAAATCGTGGATGAAACGAACAAGGCGATTACGTCCGCCGACTTACCCTTGGTTGGTAAAAAAGTAACAGCTAGTGATGGTTCGGTTCTCATCGATGGTACCCAGAACACAAACATTGGTGGAAAGTACCTGACGAATTTCATTGCGACCCGCGTGGTCAATTACGGCGCGAACCAGCCTGACTTGCAGTGGCATGACGCACCGAAAGAGCCGAAAGATCCTCTCTACAACGACACGCATAAAGTCTTGCACCCGCTCATCATGATGACAAAAGACGGTGTAACAACGGAGCAAGATAATACCGAAAATGACATCGTTTTGACGCGTCAATATCAGATCGATGATAACGATCCTGACAGTGGCGTGAAAGATTATGGCCCGTGGATTGTTGATGACACTGGCAAGTTCATGACCGTTGGCTATACACCGGTAATTTACGATGGTTATAAGGCTTCACCAGCAAACATCGACCAGAATACCCAAGATGATGATCACAAAACCGTCACGGAAGAACTTGCGGCAATGGCGGCTGAGACAGCAGACCAAGATAAAGAAATCACCTTCACCATTAACTATGACAAAGAAAAGGCTGAATTGGTCGAGCACCCTGCACCAAATGAACCAAGTGATGTGAACTATGATGATACACATAAGTTCCTGAATGTCACAATTAACGGTGATCAGAACGGTCAGAAGAAGCTGCTAGAGACTGGGAAAGTTGTGTTCAATCGTACTTACTACACAGAAGAAGGCGACACGACTAACAAGGTCGTTAAGTATGGCGATTGGAAGCAAACTGCACCCTTTGCAACTTTCACTCCTGAGCCAGTGGATGGCGCCACGCCAACTCCAGCACAAGTGACCGAAACAACGGTAGGCGACGATGGTCAGTCCATCAAACAAGCCGCAGCTGGTTTACTTGCCGCAGCCGACGACGAAGATAAAGACATCACGATCACTGTAACCTATGCCAAGGCTGAAGCGGCCAAAGGCACAGGGACTGTTCACTATGTCTATCAGAACGTTGACGGTATCGAACTGAAGGATCCTGAGACGGTATCTGGTGAAGTCGGGTACAATTACTCCAATGATTATTCGGTTCCTGACACCTTAAGCGGCGAAGGCAAAGGCTTGTCTGATGCTGACGGCACACTTGATACCAGTGTTCTGCACTACTATGCGACTGCCGATATTAACGGCGGCCAGATCAACAATTTACCTGATGACAGCACGGCCGATGGGACCTTTGGTACTTCAGGCCAAGACATCTGGGTTATTTATGTTGCCAAGCCAAAAGCAAGTGCTGCGGATACTGTAACTGCTGAGGAAATCGAAGGTGACGCTGATCATCCAAATGGCGGGACCAGAATCACCGTTAAGCATGTTGACGGCAGTCCCGACACCGTGACAACAGTATGGAATGGTAATGACGGGGTAACGCCAGTTGTTGATCCAAATGGCACCGACAATGGCGACGGGACGACTACGTACCAAATCACCGCAGATGGACAGCCGGCAGGCTCGTTCACCGTTAAGAATGGTGAAAAAGGTAAGGATGGTGTAGACGGTCAGACGCCTCAGATTAAGACAACTGATGATGGTAAGATCGTGTTCTATATACCGGGCTCGAAGGGCGATGGTACTAATGACACGAAGTTGGCTGAAATCGATGCTCCTAAGTCCGGAGATACGATCACCGCAACGCCGGCAAGAGTTACTGAAGATCATCCAAACGGTGGAACCACGATCACTGTTAAGCATGGTGACGGCAGTGCCGACACTGTGACGACGGTATGGAATGGTAACGATGGGGCAACTCCAGTTATCAGTCAGACCGGTAAGGATAACGGTGACGGGACAACCACTTATGACGTGACGGCTAACGGGAAACCAGCTGGGACGATCACGATCAAGAATGGTAAAGACGGCGCGGATGCGAAGACGCCATCAGTTCGCGACGGCAAAGACGGTAAGGTTGAATTCTACCTTCCAGGGACCAAAGGCGATGGCAGCGATGATACCGTCTTAGGTTCGATCGAACCACCAAAGGATGGAGATACGATCAC
>NZ_BOLU01000022.1:0-46566 GCF_016861825.1 Lacticaseibacillus sp. 866-1
CGGCGTTGATTCTCTTCCAATTTGATGCGAACAATCTCTGGCTTCTCATCCAATAAAAATCACCTCACCATATTTGATGAGGCAATCATATCGCCCAGAAGCTGGCATTCATATCCGGTCTGTTATTAGGTGCTTACCGCGCGTCTCCGCGCGAGCCCGGCTAAAGCCTCTATAAAAAAAAGTCACGCGGCTGACGTTGCCGCATGACTGCCCCCGTGTCCCCAGACACGAAGTGAGGTTTTGGTTGCTCAAGCTTCTACAATTAGCGCTTTGTGCTTAGGCATTAAGCCAGGAAAAAACAAACACTCCCTAAACATGTTCGAAGGAGCGGCCCTATCAACCCATAAATTTGATTATAATCCTAACGGAAATAAATGGCTGAGTAAATCGCTCAGCCCCACGATTTTTTCCAAAATAAAAGCGGCAAAACCCTGTCAGGTTCTTCCGCACCAGTCACTTACTCTTCTTTGTGGTCCAGCTTTTCGGCGTCGCGTTCCTTCATCTTCGACTCCGGGTCGATGATGACGTCGCCGGCTGCAATTTCCTCAAGCGCCTGGCCGACCTTTTTCAAGGACTTGTAATTCGGCAGCATCTTGATGCCGCCTTGCTCCAATTCGTGGGCCCGCTTGGCGGCCAGAACTGCCAGCGAATAACGGGATGGAATCTTGTCGAGCAACGTATCAATCGATGGGTAAATAATCATGTTTGTCTTCTCCTTAATTACGTCAGGGATGAATCTGGGAATTTTGGCGGGTGCGTCGTAAACGTGCTTCGCCAGCTATGCACTGTCTGCTAAACGTGCTCCGCTGGCCAACGCCCGAACGCTTAGCTGCTCCGCATGCACCATAAACGTACTCCGCTGGCCAACGCCTGAGCGCTTAGCTACGCTGCCAGCCTCGCCGCCAAAACCAGCGGCAATGCTGGCAGCTAGGCTAATCGTCGGGCTAAAACCGGCCAGCTCCGCACTTTCCTCTCTACTGTACCATATTCCGGTACTTATCGATAACGCGTGGGACGCGCAAATGCTCGCTTTCGATGATGCGCTCGATGCGCTTGCAGGCCTTCGGGACCTCGTCGTTGACCACCGCGTAGTCGTAGCTTTCCATCATTTTGATTTCTTCAGCAGCCTGTTTGACCCGCTTGTTGATGACGTCGGCGGAATCGGTGCCGCGCCCGATCAAGCGGTGCTTCAGCTCCATCAGATCCGGCGGGGTGAGAAAAATGAACACGCCATCTGGGCACTTTTCGCGGACTTGCATCGCGCCTTTGACCTCGATTTCAAGCAGCACATCGCGGCCGCTGTCCAAGGTTTTATTCACATACTTTAACGGGGTGCCGTAGTAGTTGTCGACGTATTTCGCGTACTCGAGCATTTGGCCGGCCGCGATCTCGGCCTCAAATTGTTCCTTCGTGCGAAAATAATAATCGACCCCGTCTTGTTCGCCAGGCCGCGGTTTTCTGGTCGTCATCGAGACCGAGTACTGAAAATCGCGGAAATCATCAGCGAGCATGGCCTGCCGAACCGTCCCCTTGCCGACCCCACTTGGTCCCGACAAAACGATCAGCATTCCCCGTTCATGCATGATTTAACCTCTTTCATCATTAGTGTTAAAAACATTATGCAGTTTGCCCTGTGAAATATCAAGCCCGACTGGCGGTCAAAGCCTTAAATTCAGGCGTTTTCATCACTTGCTGCGCCATTTGCCAGCCGGCCTGCATCAGACGCGGCCGGGGCTTTTGCCGAAAATCCAAAATGTGCGGGGCCCACTTGGGGACATCCAGGTCCAGCCGAGTCGCGACTTTCGGCTTGGGGCCGAGCCCGCCGGCGCCGATGCTGATGATATGCGTCGCGCCCAGATCATGCGCCACGTCGACGGGCAGGTCATTGACCATGCCGCCATCGACGTAATGCGTGTCTGCGATGTTCACCTTGGGATAAACGCGCGGGATCGCCGAGCTGGCAAGCAGCCACTGCAGCTGCGTTGCGGCGGGCTTGCCTGTGATGGTCACCACGTGCTGGCGCATTTTCGGCAGTGCCGCAGTCAAAATGAGCACCGGCCAAGGGTGAATAGTCGGCCGTGCCACCAGCTCGCGCAGCAGCGTCGCGTAAGGCACCTCGCCTTGCCGCCGAAAAAACATGTTCCGCGGGATTTTCGTCAGCCACCACTGCACCAGCTCCGCCGGGGGCAGCTTGGTCGTCCCCAGCGCGTTGATCGCGCCAATCGACGTCCCCAGCACAAAGTCGGGCACGAGCCCGCCGGCCCCAAGCGCGGCCAAAGCCCCCGCCTGAAACGCCCCGCGCGCGCCGCCGCCACCAAGCACTAAGCCTACTGTCATGATCATTACCCCTTTCCGCGAAAAAGTTTTTTGCCAAACCAGTTGACAAGCCGAACGATTGTTTGCATAATGAAGTCATCAAATAGAACGAGTGTTCGGAGGCGCCATTATGGAAAATAAAACGAGTGCACTGCAGTCTGTTTCTCACCAGTTAATCAAATCAACGCGCGAGTTCTTCGCGCTGACAGAGCCAGCCGTAGTGATGCCGGCGGCCCAAGTCAGTCAGTTTGCAGACCAGGCGTTCTCCCGGCACTACCGCGTCGCCTTGAACTTTGAAGGCGAAGAAGACGCGCTGGTCGGCCACCTCACCCGCCGGCTCAGCAATGATCGGTATCTACTTCAAGCATACCGCAGTAACCTCTACCGTGTCGTCGATCTCGCCCAGGTGACTTACCTGCAGCGGGCCTGACCCAAGCAGCAGCGCCGCCATCAGTATTGATGGCGGCGCTTTTTTTGTTCTATGATTACTTTGCCTTCGCAGCATCTGCCAGTTTAAGCATCTCTGAGGCGTGTGCCACCGAGAGCTTGGTGACCTGCTCGCCGGCCAGCATCCGCGCGATTTCCTGCACCCGGCCAGCGTGGTCAAGCTTGGTGACGCTGGTCGTGGTGCGGCCCTTCGCGACCTGCTTTTGAATCAGAAATTCGTGGTCGGACATTGCGGCGACTTGCGGCAGGTGGCTGATGCACAGCACCTGCGAGTGCCGGGCGATGGCCGAGATCTTATTGGCGATGGCCTGCGCAACGCGGCCGGAGACGCCGGTGTCGACTTCATCGAAAATGATCGAGGTGACGCCATCAGTCTCGGCAAAAATGGTCTTCAGCGCCAACATGATCCGCGACAGCTCCCCGCCACTGGCAATTTTCGCCAGCGGCTTGGCGGCTTCACCGGGGTTGGTTTGAATGTAGAACTCCACATTGTCAATGCCATCCGGCCGCAAGGTGTCCGCCGGCAACTTGCTGAAGCGCACCGAGAAGACCGTTTTTTCCATGTACAGGGCTTTGAGCTGCCCGTGAATGGCATCGATCAGCTTCGTGGCCGCGTGCTTGCGGGCCGTGCGCAGCTGCGCCCCCAGTTTAAGCAGCGCCTGATGCTCGGTCGCCACGCGCTTTTCCAAGCCCTCTTCGTCCGCGTCGTTCGCAGTCATCGAGGCCAGTTCATCCGCGGCCTTTTCCCCATAGGCAATAACCGCTTTCAGGTCGGCGCCGTACTTGCGTTCCAGCTGGGAAATGAGCTCCAGGCGCTTTTCGACCTCGTCCAGCCTGCCGTCATCGTACTCAAGGGTGTCCACCTGCCGCGACAAATCGCCTTGCACATCCTGCAGCCCGTAGTAAACCGACTGAATCGAATCCGCCAGCTTGGCGTAGGCCGGGTCGAGGTCGGCGATGCTTTGCAGGTTGCCCATGATCTCCCCGATTTGATCCAGCGGACTGACTTCCGATTCCGTCAGCAGCTCGTAGCTTTGCTTCAAGGCGTCAGAAATCTTTTGAAAATTGGCCAACCGGTCGCGCTCGGCGATCAGCTCATCTTCTTCGGTCGGTTTGAGCTCGGCGCTTTGAATCTCGTTGACCTGAAATTTCAACATGTCCAGGCGCTGAGCCCACTCCCGCTCATTTTGATGCTTCTTGGTGAGCGCCGCCTGATCCTTTTGATAGGTCGCGTACTGCGTTTGATAGTCGGCCAGCAAGTCTCCCACCGAAGCGCCGGCAAACTGATCCAGCAGCCCCAGGTGGGTATCTGGATGGACCAGCTGCTGGTGCTCGTTCTGGCCGTGAATGTCGACCAGCGTCTCGCCAATTGCGCGCAGCGTGGCCGTGTTGACCAGCTCACCGTTGACGCGGCATAAGTTGCGCCCAGAGGCGTAAAGTTCGCGCTGCAGCAGCACCATGCCATCGTCTGGCGCCAGGCCAAACTGCGCCATCACCTCTGGGGTCTTCGGGTTGGCCGTCGCGTCAAATAAGCCTTGCAGCGTGGCCTTATTGGCGCCGGTGCGCACAAAATCAGCCGAGCCGCGGCTGCCTGCCAGCAGGCCCACCGCGTCGATGATGATCGACTTGCCGGCCCCGGTTTCGCCGGTCAAAGTCGTCATGCCGGCCTCAAAGCTCAGCTCAAGGTCTTCGATAATGGCAAAGTCATGAATCACTAATTCTTGTAGCATCCGCTCACACCATTTCGTCCAGCATCCGCAGCACCTGATTGGCTTCTTCCGCCCCACGGCAGACTAACAGGATCGAGGCATCCCCAGCCACCGTGGCAAAAATGCGCTGATCGTCCAGGTGCTCAATCAAATTACCAACGGCCGGGGCCGTGCCGGGTGACATCACCAGGTACACAAACTGATCCATCACGTCCCCGCGCAGGTACGCGGCCTGCAAGGTGCGCCGCAGCTTATCTTGCGGAGCCAGCTGGCGCTCCGGCGGCAGCGAATAGCGGTAATGGCCATTGACCATTGGCACCTTGACCAGCTGCATCTCCTTGATGTCCCGCGAAATCGTCGCTTGCGTCACGGTGATGCCGCGCGCGGCCAGCGCAGCGACAAAATCTCCCTGCCGCTCGATCGGCGTGCTTTCTACAAGCGCTCTGATCTGCGCCTGACGCTCATTTTTTTGCATCTGCTCACCTGCTTTCACCGTTAATTATACAACAGCTTGCATAAAATCTAAAACAAGTGAATAGATATTCACTAAGCCTTCGGGTGGCCTGGCTTAAGCTCGGCGTATGCGGCAGCTAAAGTGTTGTCCACATCAACGTCTGGCGCTTTAGTGCCCGGAACGGTCGAATTTTGCAGGTGGATCAAAAACTCGATGTTGCCTTCGCCGCCAGTGATCGGGGAAAAGTCCAGCCCCAGCACGTTGTAGCCGGCGCTCAGTGAAAAGTCGACAATCGTTTGAAGCACGGCCTTGTGAACCGCCGGATCGCGGATGATGCCTTTTTTGCCGACGTGCTCCCGACCCGCCTCAAACTGGGGCTTGATCAGCGCGACGGCGTGGCCGCCTGGCTGCAAAATCGCGTGCAGCGGCGGCAGGATCAGCTTCAACGAGATGAAGGACACATCGGTCATCGCAAACTCGACCGGGCCGCGCGTGAAGTCCTCGGGCTTGCTGTAACGGAAGTTGGTTTGTTCCATCACCACGACCCGGGGGTCTTCCCGAATTTTCCAGGCCAGCTGGTTGGTGCCGACGTCCAAGGCGTACCCGAGCTTGGCGCCATTTTGCAGGGCCACGTCAGTAAAGCCGCCAGTGGACGAGCCGATGTCGAGCACCGTCTTGCCTTTGAGATCAATGTCGAAGACCTTGAGCGCCTTGGCCAGCTTCAGGCCGCCGCGGCTGACGTAAGGCATCTTCTTGCCTTTCACGTGCAGCACCGAATCGCCGGCGATTTTCACCCCCGGCTTGTCCAGTCGCTCGTTATTTTGATCATAGACTTCCCCCGCCATGACGGCGCGTTTAGCCTGCTCACGTGACTCAAACAGCCCTTGCTCGACCAGCAGGACATCGACTCGTTCTTTACTCATTGCTTCTCCGTTTCAAAGTAATCCAGCAGGGCTAACAGTTGCGGCGCCGGCACACTCAACTGGCTCGCCGCGCGCTTGGCTTTGGCGACCTCGTCACCTAACGCCTTGCGGGCACCGGCCAGCCCGACCAGACTGGGATAGGTGGCCTTGCCTTCCGCCACGTCCTTGTTAGGCGTTTTGCCCAGCTGGGCCGCGGTTTCCGTGACGTCATTGATGTCGTCTTGAATCTGAAAAGCGCGGCCAAACGCGGTGGCAAACGCATGCACCTGAGCCGCATCGTCGGCGCTGGCCTGGGCCAACACGGCGCCCATGTCAGCCGCGGCAGCCAGCAGCGCCCCGGTTTTCTCCGCCTGCAGCTGCTGCAAAGTGCTCAGGTCGATTTGGTGCCCCTGCGCATCCATGTCCATCACCTGACCGCCGACCATGCCGTTCGGGCCGACCGCACGGGCAAACAGCTGCACCAGGCGGACGATCGTCTCAGGCCTCACGTTGGTTTGCGCCAGCAGGTCAAACGCGGCACTTTGCAGCGCATCCCCGGCAAGAATCGCCGTGGCTTCATCGAACTGCTTGTGACTGGTTTTCTTGCCGCGGCGCAGGTCATCGTTGTCCATGGCCGGCAGGTCGTCGTGAATCAAGGAGTACGTGTGAAGCAGCTCCAGTGCGGCCGCCGCGGGTAACGCCTGCTGCCCGTCGCCGCCAAACGTCGTCACCACCGCCAAGAGCAGCAGTGGCCGCAGCCGTTTGCCGCCGGCATCCACCGAGTACGCCATGGCGGCCTCAAGGTGCGGATTTTTCACCGTGGCCAAGTATTGATCCAGCGTCTGCTGAACCGGTTGCCGCCACGCCGCCGTTTCCTCAAGCATTCTTGTCTGCTGCCTTTGGGTCAAACGCTTCAACGGTCCCGTCGTCCTTGACCATCTGAGTAACTGTCTGCTCAGCGTTCTTGAGGGTCGCCTCCAGCTCACTGGAAAGCTTGATGCCGGCCTTGTACTGCTTCAGCGCTTCTTCGAGCGGGACTTGGCCCTGCTCCAGCTGATTAACGATGGTTTCCAGCTGCTGCAACTTTTCCTCAAATGTCGGTTCCTGTGATTCAGCCATTGGTTTGCTTCCTTTCTTCGACCACCACTGGTACGGTGCCGTCTTCAACGTGAATCAGCGCCTTGGCGCCGGGTTTGAAATCTTTGACCTTGGTCAGCGCTTTGCCGCGCGGCCCGGTGACATAGCTGTACCCGCGGCCCAGGATTTGGTCCGGTCCGAGGTGATCCAGCGCCTCATTGGCCAGCGCGAACGCCTGCCGCTTGCTTTGGACAATCGCCTGCGCGGCGCTTTGCAGACGCCGCCGGTCGTTAGCCACGGTTTGCCGCGTATTTTCAACGCGCACGGTCAGCTGGCGAGGGTTCAAACTCGTCCGGGCCAGCCGAACGCGCTGAGCAAGCGCCGTGACCTGTACCTGCGTCGCACTGGTCAGCCGGTTAGTCAGCTGATCGACCTGCTGCAGATACTGATCGTAAAGCCGTCCGGGTTGGGTCAAAACCACTGACTGCGCTGAGCGGTTCAGCCGCTCACGCGCCGCCTGAATCCGATTCTGCATCGCTTGCCGGATACGGAGCTGATCCTCCTGAATGCGAGTGAGGCCATCAGTCAGCTTGACCGGCGTCACCAGCTCAGCCGCGGCCGTCGGGGTCGCGGCGCGATGATCCGCCACAAAGTCTGTGATGGTGGTGTCGGTTTCGTGCCCGACCGAGCTGACGATCGGCATCGGCATGTCAGCCAAGGCGCGGGCGACACTTTCCTCGTTGAACGGCCACAGGTCTTCGATCGACCCGCCGCCGCGCCCGATGATCAGCGCGTCAAAGCCGCCCATCGCCTTCACCCGGCGCAGCTGTGTGACGATGGTCGGCGCGGCCTGGTCACCTTGAACTTGGGCCGGAAACAGAACAATCTGCAGGATCGGGTAGCGTCGGGCCACCGTGGTCATGATGTCTTGAATCACGGCGCCGCTGGGGCTGGTGATCACCGCAACGCGCCGCGGGAACTGCCGCAGCGGCCGCTGGTTCTTGGCGAACAGGCCTTCCGCCTCGAGCTTCTTTTTCAGCTGCTCGTATTGCAGGTAAAGTTCGCCGATGCCCTCAGGCGCCATTTGCTCAATGACGATTTGGTACTGACCGCTGGCCGGATACAGCGTCACGCGCCCGACCACCCGGACGGTGTCGCCTTCCTTGGGCTCAAACTTGAGCCGCGCAAACGCACTTTTGAACATCACAACGTTGATCTTGGCGTGCTCGTCCTTGAGCGAAAAATACTGATGGCCGGGCCGCTTGCGAAAATTCGTGATTTCGCCCGTCAAATAGACCTTGCTCAGGTACGGGTCAAGGTCGAATTTGCGGCGCAGGTATTCGGTCAGCAAACTGACCGTGAGATAATCGGGTTCAGCCATGATGATGCCTCTTTGCTAGTTCTACCGTCTGAATCATCAGCGCGGCGATGGTCATGGGACCCACGCCCCCGGGCACCGGCGTGATCGCCGATGCCACTTTGGCCACACTGTCAAAATCCACGTCGCCGACCAGCTTGCCAGCGGCATTGCGATCCATCCCCACGTCGATCACCACGGCGCCGGGTTTAACGGCTTCCGCAGTGACAAACTGCGCCCGGCCAATCGCGACGACCAGAATATCGGCTTCGCGGGTGACCGCAAATAAGTCCGGGGTCTTGCTGTGCGTGACCGTCACCGTCGCATCGGCGTTCAACAGCAGTGCCGCCATCGGCCGCCCGACAATGTTGGAGCGGCCAATGATCACGGCGCGCTTGCCGGCAACGGTGATGCCGTAATGCTTCAGCAGCGCCATGATGCCAAACGGCGTCGAGGCGACCACGCCCGGATTATTTTCCCACAACCGGCCGACGTTGTAGGCATGGAACCCGTCAACGTCCTTGTCCGGGTCGATTGCCGCGATCACCGCGTCCGGGTCGACCTGTTCAGGCAGCGGCAGCTGGACCAAAATCCCGTCGATGGTGGCATCGTGATTCAACTCGTCCACTACTGCAAGGACCTCAGCCTGGGTCGCCGTTTTCGGCAGGTTCCGCATGATCGAGTGAATGCCAAGCTGGTCGGCGCGGCGCTGCTTATTGCGCACGTAAATGGCGCTGGCCGGATCATCGCCGACGAGGACCACCGCCAGGCCCGGCACGATGCCACGGGCCTTCAGTGCCGTCACTTCAGTTTGCAGGTCAGCCATTAAAGCGTTAGATGTTTGTTTGCCGTCAAGAATCGTTGTCATGGTTGTTCCCCCTTGTGTATCGTGCCAGTGCTCGTCGAACTTCATTACATTCTACCTAGATTACGCAAGGGCCGTCCATGGTTCTCATCAGAATGACGCCTGATTACTAAAAAAGGCCACCGCGGTCGCGGCAGCCAGCGTTCATTCAGGCCTGCACAAAATGGCCCAAGATGCCGTTGATAAACTTGGCGTCTGTTTCGTCGCTGTAGGTTTTAGCGAGCTCGAGCGCCTCGTTCACCGCGACCTTGTCCGGGACGTCTGGGACCTGTTGAATCTCAAACAGCCCAAGGCGCAACAAAATGAGGTCCGTTTTGCTCAACCGCTGCAGGGTCCAACCCTTTTTTAACTTGGCGCTAATTTGCGCGTCCAGTTCGTCCTGGTGAGCAAGCACGCCGTCAACCAGCGTGGTGAGGTAAGCGGGCGCTTCTTCATCCTTGGGCAGAGCCTCTTCGTAAACCGCGCTGCGGTCGGCATCAGCGTTGCTCGCAATGGCAAACAGCGCCTTAAACGCTGCTGCTCGGGTATCATGTCTATCTAGCATTACTTGTCTTCCTCTGGATTGGCATCATCCGCGTCATCCGCGAATAAGTTGTCAGGATCGAGCTTCGGGGCCTTTTCCGGCACCACGCCGACCACGTGAACGTTGACCTCATCCAGCGTCAAATCGGTCATGTAAAGCAGCTGCTCGCGTAATGTCGACTGCATCGCCATCGCAACCTTCGGCACTGAAACGCCGTAGTCGAGATAGACATACACGTCGGCGGTCAACCGCTTGCCGTCCACGGTCAGGTCAACCCCTTTGCCGTGGTTGGCCCGGCCGAACCAGGAATTGATCGTGCTGGCCATCGTGCCGCGCATTTGATAGACGCCGTCCACCGAAACCGCCGCGATTCCCAGAATCACTTCAAGGACTTCCGGCACGATTTCGATCGTGCCTTGCGCATCAGTGCGATTTGCCAGAATGATATTCGAATCTTCAGCCATGAGCTGCCTCCTAAAAATTACGCGCGGGAGATGTATGTCCCATCTTGCGTGTTGATAGTCAAAACGTCGCCTTCATTGATAAAGAACGGCACCTGAACAACCAAGCCAGTTTCCAGCGTCGCCGGCTTCGAGCCGCCTGAACTGGTGTTGCCGCGGACGCCAGGCTCGGTGGCTGTGACGGTCAGATCAACGGTGTTCGGCACTTCAACGCCCAGCGTTTCGTTGCCGTGCATCATGATCTTGACTTCCATGTTTTCCTTCATGTACTTCAGCGCATCCGTCAGCTCTTCGGCGGGCAGTGTCAGCTGTTCGTACGTGGTGGTGTCCATGAAGACGTAAGAATCCCCGTCGGCATACAAGTACTGCATGGTTTTCGTATCGATCTGCGCCTTCTCGACTTTTTCGGTCGAACGGAAGGTCTTTTCTTGAACGGCACCGGTGCGCAGGTTCTTCAAAGTCGAGCGCACGAACGCGGAGCCCTTACCAGGCTTAACGTGCTGGAACTCGACGATGCGCCAGAGGTCACCATCGACTTCGATGGTCAGACCGTTTTTAAAATCGTTAACAGAAATCATGTAATTCCTCCACTTATCTTCTTTAGCTAACACTAACTATATCAATCGCCAAAAGCCCTTGCAAGGAAAAGGCGGCCGCTTACTTGCGGACCGGGACCACCAGCAGCTCGCTTGGCGCCGGCGTCGTCAGGTACTTGGCCCCGCTCTTGGTGATCAAGAGGTCGTCTTCGACCCGCACGCCGCCGAGGTCAGGAATATAGATGCCAGGCTCATCGGTTTCGACGTTGCCTTCTGCCTGCGGCGTGTTGGCGTATGGGCCCCAGGCCCCTGGGCCTTCATGAATCGACAGGCCGATGCCGTGCCCGGTGCCGTGGCCGAAGTACTGGCCATAACCCTTGTCTTCGATGTACTGGTGCGCAAAGCCGTTGATGGCCTTGCCCAAAACGCCTGGTGCCATCATAGCCGCGGTCGCCTTGTTGCAATCATAAACAATCTTGTAAACCGCTTTGAGCTTCTCGTCTGGCTCACCCACCGCAAAGGTCCGCGTGATGTCGGAGACATAGCCTTGGTAGATGCAGCCCCAGTCCAGGGTGATCACGTCGCCGTCTTCGATTTTTTTGTCGGTAGCGGCACCGTGCGGCATCGCGGCGCGCTTGCCGGAAGCCACAATCGTTTCAAATGACGTGCCACTGGCACCCAGCGAGCGCATGTAAAAGTCCAAGTCGGTGGCCACCTGCAGCTCGGTCATGCCAGGCTTGATGGTGTCCAGAACGTGCTGATAGCCGGCCTCAGCGATTTGAATCGCCTTTTCGATCAGCTTTAGCTCATCTTCGTCCTTGACCTCGCGCAGCGCAGGCACCACGTTGGTCGTCGCTTGCCAGGTCACATTGGCCGGCAGCTTCTGGAAGTCTGCGTAAGTCATCACGTCGGCTTCAAAACCCAATGTCTTCAAACCGTTGGCGTCGGCAATCACGCCCGCTTCGCCCAACAGGCCGTGCGAGTGAAGCACCAATTCCGCATTGTGGACCTCGACTTTGACCTGCTCAGTGAACCGCGAATCGGTAATAAACCAGGCGTAGTCCTGGGCGACCAGCAGTGCACTTTCGTTGCCGGTAAAACCGGTCAGGTACGTGACGTTGACCGGATCCGTAACCAGCAGTGCGTCAACTTTCAGTGCAGGCAGCTCGGCCTGCAGGTTTTGTAAACGGGACATGTGATGAACCTCCTTGGAAGAAATGAAGTGCGGGTGGGGACTTGTAATCGGGCTACGTGCGCCGTTTCTCGCACCTTGACTAATCGGGCTACGGGTTCGCAACGGGGAAGTGGGTAGCTACGCTCGAGGCCTCGCCGCCAAAGAACGGCGGCAATGCCTCGAGCTAGGCTACCCATTCCCCTAAGTGCGCGAACCCTTCGCACCTTGGGTATAAAAAAGCACCCCGTCACCGGAGCGCTCTTGATTATTCAGCTTTTGCTTCTGCTGGATAAACGGATACTTGCTTCTTGTCGCGGCCAAGGCGTTCGAACTTAACAACGCCATCAGCTGTTGCAAAGAGCGTATCGTCGCCGCCACGGCCGACGTTTACACCTGGGTGGATCTTGGTGCCGCGCTGGCGGTACAAGATGTTCCCAGCCAAAACGAATTGGCCATCAGCGCGCTTGCTGCCAAGACGCCGACCTGCAGAGTTACGGCCGTTAGAAGTCGAGCCGCCCCCCTTATGGTGAGAGAAGAACTGAAGATTCATTTTCAACATTGTGTACACCTCCGAAATTGAATTAGGCTGTTTTGGTTGAAATCGAGAGATAATCGCCGTAGCTTTCTTGGATGCTTTGCAGGGACAGCAGCAAATTCTCTAGGAGAATCTGTGCGATGTGCGCCTGCTCCCCATCCTGGGGTTGATCCAAGGTCAGTTCCAAGTGGCCGCCGTTGACTTCATCAGCCTTGACGTTGGGTTCAAACCCAGCCAAGGCCTCAATGCCGTTGACGGCGCCGATCGAGACTGCAGAGACCGCTGCGCAGACAATGTCATGGCCATATTCCCCTGAGTCGGCATGGCCGGTCAGGTTAAAATGAACAATGTCACCACTGGCATCCCGCTGAAAGCGTGCTTTGATCATGCGTTCACCTCATTAGGCGTTAATCGCGTCGATAACAACCTTTGTGTATGGCTGACGGTGACCCTTTTTCTGGTGTTGATGCTTCTTAGGCTTGTACTTGTAGGTAACAACCTTCTTTTCGCGCCCTTGCTTCTCAACTTTACCAGTAACGGTGGCACCAGCAATCGTTGGCGTGCCGATTTTGGCATCGCCCTCACCGCCGACCAAGATCACCTGGTCAAACGTGACAGTTGCGCCTTCTTCAACATCGAGCTTTTCGACGTAAAGTGCTTCCCCGACTTCGGCTTTGTACTGCTTGCCGCCGGTTTTGATAATTGCGTACATCTTGTGCACCTCCTGTTGCCCGTAGGCTTTTTCCCCTGAGGACTCGCCAAGCCAGGTGCTAGGCTTTGATACCTGACGTTGTGCGGTTGCAGATGAGGGGTGACAAATACAACGTAACGAGTTTATCAGATTAAACCCCTTGACGCAAGCAGAATCTGCGGCTTTGTCAAGGAAAAATCCTTGCCACTTGCGATGAAAGATGATTGTTGCCGACTGGCCGCTCGACTATACTGGTCTCAAGGAGTGTGGCGCTATGACGATTACCCTGAACATCCTCATTTTTCTCATCACCGGCGGGCTGCTCGCGACCACCCTCGCGCGGCTGAAGCAGCCGGTTGACTACGTGGTGACCGGGCTGGTCGCCCTGATCCTGCTGCTTCTCGCCAGCAAGTTCTTCGGCTGGGGCTGGTTTACCATTCTCTACCTGCTCTGGATGGTCGCCATCGTTGCCGGCTTGCTGGTATTGCGAACCTACCTGCGGGCAGAGAAAAAGGCCCGCTAAATGCGCGGACCCGCCCCTGCCAAGGACCTTAAGTATAGCATGATCCCGCAGGCAAAAAAATAACCCGAGACAATTTTGTCTCAGGTTAAGCTTGATTACCGATTAAGTTGCGCAACGGCTTGCTCGATCGTGGCACCGCGGCCAATGTGGTTTTGGTTGCTTGGGTCGATGGCAATGAACTGCTGCGTCTGGGTATCTAACTGAATCCGATATTTCATATATATTACCTCCATTCGTATCGCACATGAATGGGTTGTTTCAATTGCGACTGTCTATTACTTTACTATATTTATGTAAGCATGTCAAGCGCTGTCATTTTTAGTACGACAAAATCAGTCTTAAGTCTGAGAAGAGAATACTTTGGTGAAAACGCGTGTCTATCACCCATCGTTGTGCGAAGATATAATTATCATACCGAAACCGAGGTTGACTATGGAAACAAAACGCACTGCTAAAAAATTTGTCGATGTTCGCGGCGCCATCATCACCGGTGTCGTCGTCTTGATCCTCGGCGGGCTGTTGTTTGTCGCCCACCAGTGGCTCTGGGGGGCCCTCACCCTGGTGCTCGGCGGGTGGGTTAGCTGGCACATCCTGACGCACATCCCCACCAAGGACGGTCACCCCACCAACCGCTCGGACATCTCCCGGGCAGAAACAGATAACCACTTCCAGCCGCTGGACTGGGAACCGGTCAAGTCCGCACAGGACGCTGAAGCGCTGCTGACCAGCAAGCTGGGCGACCAGGACTGGCATACAGTCAGCGGCACCGTCGCGATTTCGGCGCCGATCCAGTTCGTCGTGGCAGCTTCTGACGGCACCACGAAAATCGTGACGGCGGCCGGGCAGATCATCGCCGATGACGGGAGTGATACCAATGAAGAAGGAAAATAAATTGGGCTGCGGCGGCGCCATCGTCCTGATTATTCTGTTCTCGTTTCTGGTTACCTACTGGTACGTGTTCGTGGCCATCGGCCTGATCGGGTTTGCCGTGTGGTACTACTATCACCGCAAGCAAACCGAAGCAAAGGCGGCGGCCGAGGCTAAGGCCAAGCAAGAACAAGCCGAGGCAGACGTCGCCGATCGGATCAGGCAGTTCAAGCAGCTGCTGGACGAAGGCGCCATCACCCAAGAAGAATTTGACCGCCAAAAAGCCAAGATCCTGGGCGAGCACGACGATTTGAACTTTTAGCGCATGACCTGTCGCCTACTGGGCGGCTTTTTTCTTTTCAAAGCTTCAAGGAGGCTTTTGACAATGGCACGTCATCCGGAAACGCCACAAGAAATGGCAAATAAGGCAATCATCAGCAAGCACCTCAACGCCTTGCTGCTGGCCCGAGGCACGACCCAGGCCAAGGTCAGCGACGCGACGCACATCCCTCGCAGCACCCTGACCGGCTACTTCAAAGGCACCACGACCCCGAGCGCGGTCAACGCCAGCAAGCTCGCCGCCTTTTTCGACGTGTCTCGCGACCAGATCGATCCGCGCTACGGTACGCCGGCCGGCGTTGGCGTCGTCGATTTGGCGGCTGACACCAACACCATTTTGTATCAAGGCAAGCCCTTGTCGCACCGCGAGCTGCTCCTGATCCGCCATACGCTAGACATAGCCAGACACAGCCAACCACATTAAAATAGCCGCATTCCTCGTTTGGAATGCAGCTTTGCTGTGCCAGCCGGGATTCGAACCCGGGACAAATGGTTTAGAAGACCATTGCTCTATCCAACTGAGCTACTGGCACATTGAACCTGTTTATTATACGGATGCGCCGCTGGCCCTGTCAACGCGCCCCGGCTTGAATGACAGGCGCCGCTCGGCTACACTGGTGCTATTAATGAAAAAGAAATGAGGAATCAATTTGAAACTCAACCAAAACGGCCGGATTCAAGCCGACCATGCCACTCAGCTCAAGGAACTGCAGGCCATCGGCTTTGCCCCTGACCTGGTGCAATCGCTGGCAGACGCTGCCAACGGCGCCTTTCGCAAACTTTTCCCAGAAGCTTTTAGTGAAACTGCCAAACAGCAAGCCTTAGCCGCCATCGCGGTAACCGACTCCCAGGACCTGGCACAGCTGCTGGCCAGCAAACCAAACCAGATTTCTCGCACCGACTTTTACGCTGTCGCCCTTCAGCTCCTGGGCTTTGAGGCAGGCACTGATTACCAGCTGAAAGATAGCCTCGCATTCATGGCTGAGACCAAACTGCCCGTAGTCGCCAGTGACATCACCACCACCGCTGACTTCTGGGCTGCCTTGTACCTGCTGCTGTGCACCCGCACCAAACACCTGGTGACGCTGATCGACGCGCTGGCCGCACGGGGCTTTTACCGCGATTTTCAGACTGGCAAGGCCACGCCCGAGTTCCTGTTCTTCAATGGTAAAGCGCAGGACGTATTTGACGCCCGCAAAGTATACCGCGAGGTGGTCTGGGTCGAATCCGACATGGACACCGACCACGACGGCAAGCGCGACATGCTGGAAACCACGATTTTTCGGCCGAAGGAAACTGACCAAGGGGTCAAAATGCCTGTATTATTTACCGCTAACCCCTACTTTCACGGCACCAACGATGTCGACTGGATCACCCACAAACCGGATCCTAAGCTGGCGGTGAAGACGCATTCCTACACCAAGGATGAAGTCACGTACCAGCCGGTGGCCCTCGCCGAGCTGCCGCACCAGCAAGTGAACGGTGAAAGCAAAACCGCCGAGGTCTACTCCGACCAAGGCGGCAGTTACATGTTCAATGACTACATGCTGGGCCGCGGCTTTGTCACTGTTTACTCTGGCGGGGTCGGTACGCGCGGCTCCGACGGCATGCGGTCGACCGGTGGCACCAGCGAGACCGACTCAGCCGTGGCCGTCATCCAGTGGCTCACCGGCAAGCGCCGTGCCTTCACGAACCGCACCGACGGTATCGAGATCAAGGCCTGGTGGTGCAATGGCAAAGTCGCGATGACCGGCAAGTCCTACCTGGGCACCCTGTCGATTGCGGCCGCGACCAGCGGCGTTGAGGGGCTCAAGACGGTCATCTCCGAATCCGCCATTTCCAGCTGGTACGACTACTACCGCGAAAATGGCCTGGTGGTCGCGCCCGGAGGGTTCCAAGGCGAAGATGCCGATGTTTTGGCCGTGGACACCTTTTCCCGGCAAAAGCAGGCCGGCGATCTGCTTAAAATCAAGGCAGAGTGGGACAAGACCCTGGCGGCCATCACGAAGGATCAGGACCGTGAATTCGGCGACTACACCAAATGGTGGGACGAACGCAACTACCGCAACAATCTGAAAAACATCAAGGCTGACGTCATCATCGAACACGGCCTGAACGACTGGAACGTCAAGCCAGCCAACGCGATTCGGTACTGGAACGGCATCCAGGACCTGCCCATCAACAAGAAGCTGTTTCTTCATCAAGGTCAGCACACTTACCTCGACAACATTCGCTCGCTGGATTTTGCCGACCAGCTGAACCTGTGGCTGTCCTACGAGCTGCTTGACGTTGATAACGGCGCCCCTTCAGCCCTGCCAAACGTCACGGTTCAAGACAACGTGGCACCCGAGACCTGGCACACCTACGACGAATTCGGCACCGCAGATGCGAAGCACGAAGACAAAACTTACAACCTGCAAGACAACATGGCCAGCAAGCGCGCCGGGTTCCCGGACAACGCCACCGCGATTTTCAATGAGGATAAGGAAGACTCAGACGGCTTTGAGGCTGAGATCATTAAGCCAGACTCTAAGTACAACGGTGCGCGGCTCTGGCTGGACCTGCCGGCCGACACTCACGATGTCACGCTTGAAGGCGTCCCGCATCTGAAACTGCGCCTGTGGATCGATCAGCCGACCGCGATTTTGTCCGCGCGGCTGGTCGACGTCGGTGAAGCCAAGCGCTTCGCCCCTGTAGCCGGGGTCGTTGATCCCGCTGGTTGGGACCTGGGCTACGACTACAAGGCCGTCAGCATCCAGGAGTTCAAGCCGGCCAAGGAAACGGATAGCAAACTGGTCTCCTTCGGCCACGTCAACGTTCAAAACCAACAGAACGCTTACGAGAACGTCCCGGTTAAGCCGGGTGAACCATTCACCGTAGACTTCGATTTGCAGCCGACTCACCTGCATCTGCCAGCCGGCCGCCACCTCGCCCTGATCATCCATGGTGCCGATATGGCCCAGACCCAGCGCACGGAAACGGTGGTCAACTTCCACATCGATCTGGCAAACAGCACGCTGACACTGCGGTACCGGAAGTAATACAAAAGCAGACCCAGCTGAGAATTTTCTCAGCTGGGTCTGTTTTTATTCATGGAAAGATTTTGGGCGGGGTACCTAATCGGGCCCCGGGTTCGCAGCTAACGCATGTCAGCCTGTAACTCGCTGCGCTCGGACAGGCTGATCAACGGGGGAGCAGCTAGCTACGCTGAAGGCCTCCCCGCCAAAAACCAGCGGTAATGCCTTCAGCTAGGCTACCTGTCCCCCTAAAGCCGCGAACCCTGCGCACCTTTTAGTACAGCTCCAAATATTGATCCCGTTCCCATTCGGAAACGCTCTGGCGGTAAGCTGCCCATTCGAGATCCTTGGAATCCACGAAGCTGTGGTACAAGTGGTCGCCTAAAGCACCACTGACGATTGGGTCGGCTTCCAGCGCCTTCAGTGCGTTGTGCAAGGTAGACGGCAAGTCTTGGATGTGGTTGGCCTTGCGCTCGGTGTCCTGCATCTTGTAGATGTTGCGATCGACCGCTTCCTCTGGATCAAGCTGGTTGCGCACGCCGTCGAGGCCGGCCTCGAGGACCGCCGCGATGGCCAAGTATGGGTTGGCAGTCGCATCAACCGAGCGCATCTCCAGGCGCGTCCCGAGCTTGCGGGACTGTGGCACGCGGATCAGCGGGCTGCGGTTGGTGCCGGACCAGGCGATGTAAACCGGGGCTTCAAAGCCTGGGACCAAACGCTTGTAGGAGTTGACCGTCGGGTTGTTGATGGCGGTCAAGCCGCGGGCATGGGCCAAGAGACCCGCCAAGAAGTGCATCGCGGTGCTTGAAAGCTGATCATCCGTGCTGGCGTCGTAAAAGGCGTTGCCGTCCTTGTCGAACAGGGACATGTTGATATGCATCCCCGACCCGTTGATGCCGTGGATTGGTTTTGGCATGAAGGTCGCGTACAGGCCGTGCTTGCGGGCAATGGTCTTCACGACCAGCTTGAAGGTTTGGATGTTATCGGCGGCGTCCACCGCATCGGCGTACTTGAAGTCGATTTCGTGCTGGCCAGGCGCAACTTCGTGGTGAGAGGCCTCAACTTCAAAGTTCATCTTTTCCAGTTCGAGCACAATGTCGCGGCGGCAATTTTCGCCCATGTCCAGCGGCGCAAAGTCGAAGTAGGACCCCTTGTCGTTAAGCTTCAGGGACGGGTCCCCGTTTTCATCCAGCTTGAAGAGGAAAAATTCCGGCTCTGGGCCGATGTTGAAGGCGGTGTAGCCGGCCTTGTGGGCGTCTTCCATCACGCGAATCAAGTTGTTGCGCGGATCGCCCATGAACGGCTTGCCGTCCGGCGTGTGGACACTGCAGATCAGCCGGGCGATCTTGCCGCCGTCGTTTTCCCACGGAAAAAGCAGCCAGGTGTCCAGGTCCGGGTACAGCAGCATATCCGATTCCTCGATGCGGACAAAGCCGTCGATCGAGCTGCCGTCGAAGGTGATTTTGTTGGCCAAGACCTTCTCCAGCTGGGAGACCGGCACTTCGACATTCTTGTTGATGCCGTTAATGTCGGTAAACATCAGGCGCAAAAATTCAACGTTTTGATCCTTAACACTCTGCCGGATCATGTCGGCAGTAATCGGTTCTTTAGCCATGAGCCACTCCTTTGCGTTTATCCTACAGTCTGAACCCAAATCCCTGCGTTGGACTATCCCCACGCGGGTTCAGCCGTCCCTGATTCAACAACTCCGAGCGAAGCGCCGCCCGGACTTCCTCGTCGGAAAGCTTTGTCTTCGGCTTTGGCTGCTTTTGGGCATCCCTCAGCTCGGCCAACGAAAACCCTGCCGCCAGCTGACTGTGGATCTCAACCAAGTCGTCAACGTCCTTCAAGGAGTACATGCGGTGATTACCAGGCGTGCGAAGCGGATGCAGCAACCCCTGCGCCTCGTAATAACGGATCTGCCGCGCCGTGAGGTCGGTGAGCGCGATCACTGTGCTGATCGGCAGCACCGCCCGCGTGCGAATATCACTGAGTTCCGGCATGGCAGTCCCTCCTTCACGCAGACAACCATACCAATAGACGAAAAAGGCGTCAACTGTTGATGTCAGATAACCTGACAAACAAATAAATTTTTATCTTCAAAGGCCTAGCTTAACCAGTTTGCGACCAAGGTATCGGCCTCCCGCAGCCCCTGGTCGGGCTCTGCAATCAGGTCCAACCAGTGCGTCGGCAGCTGGTGGCGAAAATACGTCAACTGGCGCTTGGCGTAATGCCGCGAATTCTTTTTGATCAGCGCGATTGTGTCTGCTAGGCTCGCCGCCCCGGCAAAATACGGCAGCCACTCCTTATAGCCAATGGCTTTGAGCGCCTGCGCATCCGACGCGCTGGTTTGAAGCACCCGCCGCACCTCGGCTTCAAGCCCTTCTGCCACCATCTGGTCGACCCGCTGATCGATGCGAGCGTAAAGCACGGCGCGGTCGGTCGTCAGGCCAAGCACCAGCGCGTCAAAAGCAGGCTCTGGAATAATCTGCGCAGAAAACTTGTGCCCGGTGGTTTCGATCACCTCGAGCGCCCGGATCACCCGCCGGCTGTTGCCCACCGGGATTTTTCGCGCGGCCTCAGGGTCTTGCGCGTTCAGCTGCGCCCACAGCCAGTCCTCGCCGCGGTCAGCCAAGGCCTGCTGCCACTTGCTGCGGGCGGGGCTTTCGGCGTGCTCCCCCAGCGGCAGCGCCAGGCGCAGCGCATTGAGGTAAAAGCCGGTGCCGCCAACGATGATCGGCAGCTTGCCGCGCCCTTTGATGTCGGCAATCGCCGCCTCTGCCCTTTTTTGAAATTGCGCGGCGGAAAACGGCTCGCCAGGCGCCACGATGTCAATGAGGTGATGCGGCACGCCTTCCATATCTTCCGGCGTGACCTTGGCGGTGCCAATGTCCATCCCTCGATAAATCTGAAAGGCGTCCCCGTTGATCACTTCGCCGTTAAACTGTTGGGCCAGTCTCACGCCGAGTGCACTTTTACCGGTGGCAGTCGGGCCGCCGATCATCAACACTTGAGTTTTCAATGGATTTTGCTCACTTTCTGTCATGTCATCTAGTATAATGAAATTAGCACCTAAAGTTCCAGAGAGGGAGGGATTTTCGTGAAGCACAAATTTTTGAAGGGGTTCCTGGTTGGCGTCGTCGCTTCGGCCGGCGCAGTGGCCAGCTCCGTGTTTGCATTCAAGAAGTCTTACATCGAGCCCGTAGAAACCAAAGTCGACGAGATCAATGAGAATCGGCGCAAGGCCAACCGCAAGCAGCACGCATCACACCAAGGCTAAGCACAATAAAACCCCTGCCAAAGCGCAGGGGTTTTATTTAGTCTTCAAATTCTTTGGCTTTTTTCGTTTTACCAGACCAGTTATCGTAGCCGCCCTTGAGGAAGTACAGGTGCTCGAACCCGGCCTTTTTCATGCGGCGCGCCGCCTTGACGGAAACGGCGCCAGTCAGATCGTACATGTAAACCGGCAGGTCCTTGCGCAGCTCGATCATCCGCTGCTTCAGCTGGGTGTACGGCAGGTCCCGTGCGCCCAGAATGTGGCCGGCGTCAAAGTCCTTTTTTTCACGCAGGTCAATGATCTGCGCCTTGCGCATGTTCTGCTCAAACTCTTCCGGCGTGATCTCGCCGCCGACTGACTTCAGGCGCGATTTCTGCCACTGTGTCAGCAGCCAATTTGCCGCCCAGACCAAAAGGCCCAGACCAATCAACACCAGCAAAAAATTCCCCATAACCAAAAACGTCCTTTCAATCGCCGTCTGCAGGCGGCACAAGTTAATTCTAGTGTATCACAAAAGCCTCAGGTATAGACCCGAGGCCGAAGGTTTTGCGTAAATTGTCCTATGGGCGCGCCAGACTGGCCGCACCGACCACGCCGGCCGTGTTGCCCAGCGTTGCCAGGCGCAGGTGGGTCGTGTTGCGGACGTTCGGGAACGTGAACTGGTCGAAGTACTTCTGCACCCGCGTGAGCAGGAAGTCGCCGGCTGCGGAAACGCCGCCGCCGATCAGCAGGTACTCTGGGTTCAGCACGTTGCCCAGGTTGCCCAGGCCAAGCCCCAGGTAGTAGCAAACCTTGTCAACAATCATCAGCGCCAGCTTGTCACCGGCCTGTGCGCAGTCGAAGACGATCTTGGAGGAAATGTCATCCCCGTCGTCGAGAATCTGCTTCAGCTTGGAGTCCCCGGCGTATTCTTCTGCCATGTCGCGGGCCACGTGCACGATACCCGTGGCCGACGCAACGGTTTCCAGGCAGCCGCGCTTGCCGCAGGTGCACATGTAGCCGTTCGGCTCAACGGTGACGTGGCCGACCTCACCGGCCGACCCCGCCACGCCGTGCAGCAGAATGCCGTCAGAGACAATGCCGGCGCCGATTCCGGTGCCCAAAGCAACCAGCGTGACGTTATCCGACTTGTCGCCGGCGCCCTTCCACTGCTCGCCCATCGCGGCGACGTTGACGTCGTTGTCGATGGCAAACGGGATGCCAGTGGCGGCTTCAATCTCGCGCTTCGGGTACTGCATGGTCTTCCAGTTCAGGTTGTAGGCGCCAATGACGGTGCCCTGGACCGAGTCGACTGTGCCCGGGGTCCCCATGCCGATGCCAACAAAATCATCGGCTGTCATATTGTACAGTTTCAGGTGATCTTGAATCGAGGCAATAATGTCCGGGATAATGTGACTACCCTCGTCCAGAATGTTGGTGTCAATGCTCCAGCGCTGCTGGATCTCGCCGTCCTCGGTGAGAATTGCGAACTTGCAGGTCGTACCGCCAAGGTCGACCCCCATCAATTTTTTGTCAGCCATTGCTTTTTCCTCCATCATCATTAATCAAGGGATGCTTTTCTTCCTGTTCGTGCTCGTGGCGCAAAATGATCTTGGCCGACGCATAGGTGCGGTCATCGATCAGGCTTGATTCGTGCAGGCGGTCCACTTCCACGGCGGCCAGCTCAATGTCCCAGAGCCGCTTACCGACGTGAATGTAAGTCCCGTAACGCTTAAGCAGTTGCAGTACATCGTAGAAAGTCTTCATAGCGCACTTCCAAAGGCGAAAATCAGCAGTGCCGCGCTGGCCGCGACCAGTGCGAACAGCGACCCGACTCGGCGCGGCATCGAGGTTTCCCCAAGGTTCGGGGCCCCCAGCGCGTAGGCGATCAGGAAGCCGCCGATGAAGCCGCCGATGTGACCGTAAATATCGACGCCGGTCATAAACAGATCGAAGACAATGTTCAGCGCCGCCAGCATCACGAACTGCCGCGAAATCGCGCGGATCCCGGCATTGTCGCGGTACCCGTCGTAAAGCATCAGATAGGCGCCCATCATGCCAAACAGCGCCGTCGACGCCCCTGCCGCCAGCCCCGTGGGGTTGAACGCCGCACTGGCGAGGTTACCGGTGAAGCCGGACACCAGATACAGCACTAAGAACCGCCAGTGCCCAAAAATCCGCTCGGTCAGACTGCCCAGGTAAAACAGCGTGACGCCGTTGACCAGAATGTGCATGAGCCCGATGTGAACAAAAATCGGCGTGATCAGCCGCCACCATTGGCCGGCCTCGATCAGCGGATTCCACCGCGCACCAAAGCGCACCAGCACGTAATTGTTCGTGGACCCGCCGTTCACGGTTTCAAGCAGGAACACCAACACCGTCAGGGCAAACAGTACGTACGTCATATACGGCTGATTCTTCAATCGTCTAAGTGAATATTGCAACCGCTTGGCTCCTTCCTGAGACTTCAGACAACAAACCGGCACCGGGTGGACCCGCTGCCGGCTGCCACAAGTGACCAGGGAAAAACGCTCCCAAGCTCACTAAATAGTTTAGCATCTTTGCCTGGCTTTTCCTAGCCAAGGCGCGGTGAACCCGGTCATTAACCGGGATTGGCGGCCTTTTGGTTATAGTTCTTCTCCGCCGGCACCTTGTACAGATCGTAGTAGTCCTGGAACATCAGCTTGGCGATGTCGTACGCGTAACTGGACATCTTCCCCAGGTTAGGGACGACGACCGCGACGGCGACTTGCGGATTCTTCGCGGGCGCGTAGCCGATGAAGCTCTGCGTGATGGCCTCGATCGGCTCACCATTGGGATTGGTCGGATTCGGCGTGAAGGTCTGCGCGGTCCCGGTCTTGCCGGCAACGCCCGGATTCAGGGAGCCCAGCGCCGTCCCGGTCGCGTAACCGGAGGTCCCATGAACGACCTGCCACATGCCCTGCTTGACCAAATTGATCTGGTCCTGGGTGTTCTTGACCTTAGACAGGACAGTCGGGGTGGTGGTGTCGAGCACTGGGCCTTCGCTGCCGTTGCTGAGGGTCTGGCTGACGCTCTTGACGATGTACGGCTTCATCCGGTACCCGTTGTTGGCCAGCGTGCTGACGTACTGAATCGCCTGGATCAGCGTGTAAGTATCAAAGTTCCCGTAGGATAAGTCCAGTGCCGAACCCACTTGGAACAGCCCGTCCATGGTCGTGGGCCCTTCCTGGCCGCTGATCTCTCCTGGCAGGTCGATGCCGGTTTTCTGACCAAGGCCGAACTGATTAAAGTACCCACGCATCTTGGTGAAGATGTCCTTGTCCATGAACAAATGAGAATTAGGTGCGTAATTAGCGTGCCCCTCCTTCATCGCCAAGTGCATCATGTACGTGTTTGAGGACACCTCAAGGGCCTTGGTCGCGTTCAGGGAACTAAAGGTGTTGATCCCATAGTCGGATTTTTTGACCGGGGTGTTCTTCAGGTAAATGGCGGTGTCGGCCTGGGTGTTGTTGTTGACCGTGATGACGCCGTCTTGTAGCGCCCCCAGCACCATGGCCGGCTTGACGATGGACCCCATCGCAAACGAGCGGTTCAACACGCCCAGCGAGTCGCTGGTGACTTCATGCGTCTTAGCGTCTTGGTGCAGCCCCGAAATGGCGAGAATTGCGCCGGTTTTGGGATTCATCGCGACGGCGTAAGCCCCGTCGGAGACGCTGGTCATACCGGCCGACTTCGCCTGGTTGAAGACGTTTTGGACGTCGGCATCCACCTTTTGCTGGTAGGCCGAGTTGATGGTGAGGTTCAGGTTGGCGCCTTGCTCGCCCTTGAACTCGGTGGTTTGGCTGACAATGTTGTTATTGCTGCCGATGCCGACCTCAGTCCGCGACTTGGCACCCTTCAACACGTTTTCGTATTCTTTTTCCAGGTAGGACGTGCCGACGCGGTCGTTGCGCGCGTACCCGTTGGCCAAATACTCGTTGACGGTTTCGGCAGGCAAGCCGGTTTTTTCCGAGGACACGGTGCCGATGATACTCAGCATGGACTTGCCGTTCGGATACGAGCGGTCCCAGTCGGTGCCCAGGTTAATGCCCGGCATGGCCGTCAGGTGCTCGCCGACTTGCGCGACCTCGTCCTGGGTCACGTCACGGTCCTTCAGGTAAACGGTCGTCAGCTGGGCAGCACCGTTCATCTTCTTATAAAACGCCGCGGCCGTTTTCTCCCGGTCGGAGTAGTCTGGCAGGTGCTTCATCGCGTAGGCCACTTCCGCCTTGTACTGCTTGCTGGTGTCGGTCGTAGTTTGAAGCGCCTTGGGCAGCTGGGCGATCACCGCTTTTTCGTTGGTCTTATCCGCCAGGTAGTAGTCCGCGTAGTCGCGCTTGCGCATACCAGATTCATCAATGGTCACGTACTTGGCCAGCTCATCGGCGGTTTGACGCATTTTTTCCGCCGCGACGCCGACGCTTTTGGTGTAGACGATGGCGCTGTTGGCCGCATTTGCCACCAGCAGCCGCCCTTCGGAGTCATAGATCTGACCGCGCGGCACGGCAGAGGTGACCACGGCGGAATCCGTCGAGTCTACATCCGCGCGAAACTTCGACCCGTTCATGATCTGCAGGTACGCTAACTGCGCCACCAGCGCGGCCAGCAGCAGAAACACGAAGAAGAATAAAATGTTGAGCCGAGCGGGAATGTGCGAGCGCTCGCGCTTCGGCTTGGGGGTACGAATGTATTTCACGGTCTCTCTCCTTTTGTAACCCTTCAAGTGTAGCAAAAACCGACCGGCTCCGCCACGCCTTGCTGGCTTTCATGTTACTATGGAACAAGCAAATTCGTGCGCTGGAAGCCTGAATGTTTACTCTTTTGTAAGCGCGCTGGAAAGGAGCCTGCCATGCGGTTGGTTCACTGGCTCAAACACCATCCCCTCGTCTTGGCCGCGTGCGTCCCGGCCCTGATCATGGCCGGCTACTACATCGCCACCAAAGTCTGGCCATTCGGGAACAATTCGATCATGACCGTCGACATGGGGCAGCAGTACATCGATTACTACAGCTACTACCGGCAAACCCTCTTCGGTCATCCGGGGCAGTTTTTCTACGCCTTCAACAAAGCCCTGGGCGGGGATGCCCTGGGGATCTGGGCCTACTATCTGATGAGCCCCTTCAACCTGATCCTGCTGCTGTTTCCGCAAAGCGCGCTGGATCTCGCCATCACGGTGATGACCCTCGCCAAGTATGCGGCCGCCGGGGCGGCCATGGGCCTGTACGTCAAGCGCCACGGCGGCGACTGGCCATGGGTCGTGGGGTTTGCCACCGCCTACGCCCTCTCCGGCTGGGCGCTGGCCAATCAGCTCAACTTGATGTGGCTGGACGCCGCAGTGTTCCTGCCAATGATTGCACTGGGCGTGGACACTTTGATCAAAAGGCTGCGGCCGTGGCCGTTTCTGGGCTGGCTGACTTTGGCCATCATCACCAATTACTACATGGCCTACATGACCGTGCTGTTCATTGTGGGCTACTTCGGCCTGCGTCTGATTGAAGCGCGACTGTCATTGCGCCAAAGCCTGCGGGCATGCGGCCGCTTCGCTGGCGCCGGGCTCTTAGCCGGCGGGCTGTCAGCGTGGCTGCTGCTGCCGACCGTTTTCCAGCTCGGCCAAAGCAAAGGCACCTACACCGAGACCCACATTCGCTGGACGCACTTTGACACCACGCCGCTGCAACAGCTGGGCAAGTTTTTCGCCGGCTCGTTTTCCTACGGCCAAATGCCGTCGGGGCAGGCCAACATTTTCATCGGCAGCATTGCGCTAATCGGCTTTTTGCTTTACTTCTTCACCAAGGAGATCCGCTGGCAGGAAAAAGTCTACGCGTTCCTGTTCACCGCCTTCCTCGCCGTGTCGCTCAGCTGGTCGCCGCTTGACCTGCTGTGGCACGGGATGCAGTATCCGGTCTGGTACCCATACCGCTTCTCGTTCGTGGTGTGCTTCTGGATGATGGCGCTGGCCTGGCGTGCGCTGCGCCTGCGGCCAAACGGGATCACCGTGCCCCAGCTGCTGCTCAGCCTAGTGGTCTTCACCGCACTTGACCTGACGGTGTTCCTGCGCCGGGCCCAGTACCCTTACCTCACCACTAATACCATCTGGCTGACCATCATTTTGGACGCGCTGGCCCTGGTGGGGCTGGCCATGCTGTCGGACCGGCGGCCGGCTTTTGCCATTGGCGTCTGCTTGCTGATGCTGGTCGATGCCGGCAGCAATGCGGTGCTCACCTTGAACCAGCTGTCTTATATCAGCCACTCGGATTATCACACCTACACTGAAGCGCTACGCAGCGGCATCGCGGCCGCGAAGGCGCATGTCGGCGATGACGATCGCATTGGCAAAACCACCTTGCGCTCGAAAAATGACCCGATGCAGGTGGGTTACCTGGGGACCGATCAGTTCACGTCCATGATGGAACCGGCCGCCCCTAAGTTCTTCGGGGCCATCGGTCAAAGCGCCGGCGATGGGTTTGTCGCTTACACCGACGGCACAGTGATCACGGATGCTTTACTGGACCTCAAAGGGTTTATCACCCCGCGCCTCGACGCACCGCTAAGCATCTTTCTCCCCCAGGTCTCTGCCCGGCCTGACCTGTTCGACTACAATCAGGTCGCCCAAACCACCGCCTTCACGGTTTACGAGAACCCGTACGCGCCAGGGCTGGGGTTTGTCGCTTCAAACCGGATCCTGAAGACCACCCTCATGGCGTCTGAACCGGTGATCAATCAGGAGCGCATTTTGGCCGCGCTGAGCGGCGGCCAAACGGTTCCTGATTTGTTCACCGCTCAACCCCTCAGTCCGATGGCAGTCCATGGCGGCACCGTCAGTGCTAACAACGTCACCAAAAAGCCGGTGGCCAAGCAGACCACCGTCACGTACACCTTCACCGCCAGCACCACCGACCCTTACTACTTGCAAATTGGGGCTAACTTCACCGACAACTTGGTGAGCCTGACGCAAAACGGCCGCAGCGTGCCGATTTACGACACCTTCCGCGACCGCGAGCTGCTGAATGTGACCCCGAGTGCCCCAGGCAAGAAGCAGACCCTGGTCTTTACGCTGAGCAAAGACAGCGCGGACTTCGGCGATCTCCGCCTGTTCAGCTTAGACATGTCAAAAACGGCAGTGCAACTGAACGCCCTGAAAGACCAGGCCTGGCAGCTCACAAACCGCACCGACCGCGGTCTGACCGCAACGGCCACCGCCACTTCAAAGCACCAGGTCCTCATGACCTCGATTCCTTACGCGGCCGGCTGGCGAGTCAAAGTCGATGGTCAGCCGGTCAAGGTGAAAAAAGTCCTCGGCTATTTGATGGCGATCCCGCTGACCAAGGGCCAACATGACATCACCATGACCTACACCCCGCCGTACTTCTGGCCAGGGGTCCTGATCAGTTTGGTGGCGATTGGGCTGCTGCTGCTCTGGCTGCGGTTCCCGCCGCGCGGTACGCCAGTCGCCCCAGGTCGGCTCCGCTCACGCCATTAAAAATGCGTTGCTCTTCGTTTGAGCAACGCATTTTTTATCTGGTGACCCGGACTGCCCAAATCACTGATTGGCTTCCCCGTTCTGCTTGACCAGCCCGTGCTTGAACGCATAAATCGCCGCCTGGGTGCGGTCTTCAACTTCCAGCTTGGCCAGGATGTTTGACACGTGGGTCTTCACCGTTTTAAGCGTAATGAACAGCTCATCGGCAATTTCCTGATTCGACTTGCCCTGCGCGATCAGCATCAGGACCTCGCGTTCGCGGTTGGTTAGCTCATCGGCCAGCTCCGGCGCCTGCTTTTTGGTCAGGCGGTTCATCATCTTGGTGGTGACCTGCGGATCAAGCGCGGAATCCCCGGCCGCGGTCTTACGGATCGCGGCGGCGATTTCCTCCGCGGTGGCGGTTTTCAGGATGTAACTGGCCGCCCCGGCTTCGATGGCCGGATAGACTTTTTCGTCATCGATAAACGAAGTCAGGATGATGATTCGCGCCTCGGGCCAAGCCGCCAGGATCCGCTTGGTCGACTCGATGCCATCCATGTTCGGCATCACCAGGTCCATCAAAATCACGTCAGGCCGCAGCGCCAACGCCTTGTCGAGGCCCTCTTTGCCATCGGCCGCTTCGCCGACAACGGTGATGTCATCTTGCACCCCCAGGTACGTCGACACGCCCAAGCGCACCATTTCGTGGTCATCAACGATCAATACTTTAATCATGTGCTTCTTCCTTTGTTAACGGCACGCGGATCTCGACGCTCGTCCCTTGCTTGGGAAAGCTGATCACCTTCGCGGTGCCACCAATGGCCGCCGCACGCTCCGAGATGTTCGACAGCCCGTAGCTGCCGGTGGTATTTTCTGTTTTGGGATCAAAGCCGACCCCATCATCGACCACGCGCAGCACCACCGTGGCCTCGACCTGTTTCAGGTAAACCTCCAAGTGTTTGGCCTTAGCGTGGCGCAGGGTGTTCGAGAGCAGCTCCTGAACGATGCGAAACAGGTTGTCCTCACTGCCATGGGACAGGTGGATATCCTGCAAGTCCCAGGAAATCGCGATTTTGATTTTGGTCTGCAACTCCTGAAGCAGGCTGATAATGCCGTCTTTCAGGGACTTGCCGGCCAGATTGGTCGGCCGCAGGTGGAGCAGCAACGCCCGCATCTCCGACTGGGCCTCGTTGATCACGCCTTCGATGGTTTCAATCTGCTTGGCCTCTGGCGCGTCTGGGTTATCCCGGTCGACCACGCTGCGCAGCGCCGACAGCATCATCATCGCCGCAAACAACTGCTGCGAAACGGAATCGTGCAACTCGCGGGCCAGGCGGTGGCGCTCCTCGGTGAGGATCTGCTCTTTGGTCTGGCCATCCAGGACCACCGGGGTGTTGGAATACCGCTCGATTTCCTGCTGCAAGCGTATCATTTTTTGCCGCAGGGCTTCAAGCTCCGCCGCCACGTCCTGGCCGAGCGCGGCCTTCGCCTGACTTTGCCTGGCGAGTACCAGTGCGTCGGTTTGGCCGGCGACCAGCTGCGTCAAGCGGCGAGTCAGCTGCCGGTGCTGGTACTGGTCAAACGCCGACTGCAGGGTGGTGGCGATTAGGCCGATCAACACTGCGCCGGTGATCAAGTACGCAGCCAGTGGCATCCCCAGCACTTGCGTCATCAGCAGCGCCAAGAACTGTCCCCCCGCTGCGACACTCACCAGGAACACCAGCCCAAGTTCCAGCGCGGCCGTCGCCAGCGTGACCGTCGCGAAAGTCCAACTTATTTGCTTCAGCCTCATACCGACAGCACCTCCAAATCACCAATCAACACGTTGGTGAGGATGTGCACGCGGCGCTTGGCCGTGTCGTAATCATCGCTGTATTGCCGCACGGTTTGGTTATGCAGGCCACATTCGGCGCCGTCGACCGACAAGGTGCCGGCCAGCGCGGAGTGATCGACCATGACGCCGACACCGACTGGCACTAAGATGCGCGTCTTACCGATGCCTTTGCGGACCACGATTGTGGCATCGCCCTGTGGCACCAAGGTGTTGCCCAAGTCAATAATGGTATCACCAGCCGCCACGGTGATGTTGATGTCATCCCATTCATACGTTGAGCTGCCAATCGTTTCATCACCAAACCAGGGATGGCGCGTGGTGGTGCCGCCCTTGGCAGTCGGCGCCACCACGTGAACGGCCGCGTAGTGTTTCTGCTGCCAAGGCAGCCGTCTGCCATGCTTGCCAGACAAGCCGAACAAGGCGCCGACCAGCCCCACAAACAGAATGACCCAAATCATCGGGTTGATAAAAATACCCACCGCCAGGAGGACGCCGCCAAGCAGCAGCCAGAACGTGCGCCAGAAATGACCCTTGATGCCGATCACCAAGGCAATCAGCCCGCTGGCGACGCCGATCCAACTGGCGGGATTGGTGACGATCTGGTAGCCGAGTACCATGGTCAGTGCGATTTCAATGATCCAAAATAGTTGCCATCGCCGCTTCACGCTGCCGCCTCCTCCGTTTCCTCCAGTATACCCAAAAATCGGCATGGGACCGTCCGCCCAGAGGCCGATTTTGGGAATAAAGCTTGGTTGCACCTAATTGGCCTAAAACCGTCGGTCCTGCGCACCTTGAGTAATCGGGCTCGGAACGGCAACGCCCGAGCGTCTAGCTACGCATACGCCCTCACCGGCAAAAAACGCCGGCAATGACGTATGCTAGGCTAGCCGTCGGGCTAAGTGCGCCGTTCCTCGCACCTTTGTTTAATCGGGCTACGGGTTCGCATCGGGGAAGTGGTTAGCTACGCTCGAGGCCTCGCCGCCAAAGACCAGCGGCAATGCCTCGAGCTAGGCTACCCATTCCCCTAAGTGCGCGAACCCTGCGCACCATACAAAAAAAGTGCGTCACCGCACTTGGTTTGATGATTAAGCTTCGACTTTGACGATTTTAACGTTCATCGCGCCACCCGGCGTTGCGATCGAGACGTTTTCGCCAACTTTCTTGCCAATCAGGGCCTTGGCAATTGGGCTGTCGTTTGAGATTTTGCCATTGAATGCGTCCGCCTCAGCCGCACCGACGATTTCGTAAGTTTCTTCCTCGTCGTCGCCGTCCTCCACAAAGGTGACCTTCTTGCCAAGTGAAACCTCGTCCTGAGGCACTTCGTTGGAGTCGATGATCTCGGCGTAGTGGAGCATGGTCTGAACCTGCACAATGCGGGTCTCGAGCGTCGCCTGTTCGTCCTTGGCGGCGCTGTATTCAGAGTTTTCAGACAAGTCGCCAAAGCCGCGGGCAACCTTGATGCGCTCAACCACCTTGGGGCGCTCGACGGTCTTTAACCGTTCCAGTTCGTCCTCAAGCTTTTTTTTACCTTCTGCGGTCATTGGATATGTTTTATCTGCCATAATTTTTCCTCAATTCTTTTGTCTAAGCTGATAGTAACGGATTTAGCGAATTTGTCAATTCACTCGCTCAGCCCGCGGGCCGCTAAAATCGCCCGGATCTTGGTCGTGAGCAAATCGATGGCGACCATGTTGTGGCCCCCTTCTGGCACCACGATGTCGGCGTAGCGCTTCGTCGGCTCAATAAACTGATGGTACGACGGCTTCACCGTTTTCAGGTACTGGTCGATGATGTCGTCCAAAGACCGCCCGCGCTCGCGCATGTCGCGGCGAATGCGACGGATGACCCGAATGTCGTCATCGGTGTCAACGTAAACCTTGATGTCCATCAGGTTGCGCAGCTCCTCATCGGCGAGGATCAAGATGCCCTCGACGATGATCACGTCTTTTGGTTCCATGTGCACGACCTCGGTCGATCGGTTGTGAATGGTGTAGTCGTACACCGGCCGGTCGATCGCGCGGCCAGCGATAAGCGCCTCGAGCTGGTCATGCAGGAGCGGTGTGTCGAAGGCTAGCGGGTTGTCGTAGTTGATCTTGCGGCGCTCTTCAAACGGCAGGTCGCTTTTCTTATAGTAAGCGTCCTGCGCCAAAAGCAGCAGCGAGTGGCCTGAGAACTGGTTGAAAATGGCGCGAGACACACTGGTTTTGCCGCTGGCGGAGCCGCCGGTGACGCCGATCACGATCGGTTTTTGTTTCATCAGTTAGCCCCCTGACCGTTGTCGGCGGCAAACGCTGCTGTGTTCACATTCTGCTCGGCCAGCGTGTGAGCGTAGCGGATCTCACCCGTCTTCAGGTTGGCCACGAAGTACAAGTACCCGGCGGAACGCTGCAGCGGTGTCAGAACGGCTTTAATGGCCGACTCTGACGGCGAGTTAAATGGTCCCGGCCCGTATCCCTTGTTGCGATACAAGTTATAAGGAGAATCAACGCTCGTGTCCTTGTTCGTCAGGTGGGTCGAATGTTTGTTCAATGCGTACATCACTGCCACGTCTGACTGAAGCGGCATCCCCGCGTCAAGGCGGTTGAAGAAGACGCCGGCAATCTTGCCACGGTCCAAGTCATTGACACCTTCACGCTCAACCAGGCTGGCCAGGGTGAGCACTTCTTGCACACTCAGCTTTTGTTTTTGGATGTTGGCCATGTACGGCGTCAGCACCGCGTTAGTCTTGTTGACCATCTGAGCGATCAGGGCCTGCGCGGATTCATTTTCCGTCACGGTGTAAGTCGCCGGGAACAGGTAGCCCTCGAGTCGGTAGCGCACGCCCTTGGCCTTGCCGGCACTTTCCAGCAGCTGCGGATAGGCTTTTTGCAGGCGCTTGAAGAAAGCCTCATCCTTCAGCGCAGCGATGAAGTTGGCGCGCGTCAGCTTGGGGTCTTTCTTGTGCAGCTTGGCCGCCGCGTCCGCGATGGTCTCCGCGTCCACCCCTTCTTTGACCAGCACCGTGCCGATGCCGGTCGTGCTGCTGCCGCCGCGCAGCGTGTCCAGCATTTCCTGCATGGTATTGGCCTTGGTGAAGCTGTACTGGCCGGCCTCATAGCTGGGCACATTATGGAATTTGACGTAGAACTTAAACACCAGCGCCGACTTGATCAGCCCTTTTTGCTGAAGCTTGGTCCCGATCTCGTCGGTCGACTCGCCGGTTTTGACCGTCACGAGGATTGGTGCCTTCGCCGCTTTATCCGCCGGCTGAAGCGCCGAGTGGACAAAGACCCCGGCCATCAGCACGACCAGCACCAGCACCGTCAGTCCGATCCCGATCACCCAGCGAACCACGTGCCTTGACGCTTGGTCGACTTGGTGGTCGCGCCTGCGTCTCTGATTGGAACTTGGTTGTTGCTCCACGTTTCTCCTCCCATCCCGGCGCAATGTACAAAAAGGCAGCCCAGAAGCGGGCTGCCTCATGCAGCGGATTACGCCCGAAAACCTACGTGAATTATACAAAAGCCCGCCGCAAAATGCGACAGGTTTTCGCCACCACCACGCGATTGTAACCGGGATTTAACGAATGACTGCGCCTAACTCTGACTTCAAGGCGGCCTCGACCCGGTCGTTCGCCTTGGTGACCTCATCGTCAGTCAAGGTCGCATCCTTGCGGCGGTAGGTCAGCGTGTACGCCAGACTCTTCAGCCCTGGTGCCAGCTTCTTGCCGCTGTAGACATCAAACAGGTGCGCATCCTGCAGGAACTTGCCGCCATTTTTGGCGATCACGGCCTGGATCTCCGCATTGGTGATATTCGCGGTGACCTGCACGGCGATGTCGCGGGTGACCGACGGGAACTTCGGTGCCGCAACAGCGGTCATCTCCGTGCGACTAGCCGCCAGCAGCGCATCCAGATTCAACTCGAACACATAGGTCTCGTTGATCTTTTGCGCGCGCTCAAACTGCGGGTGGAGCCGGCCAATCAGCCCAATCACTTCACCATCCAGCACCAGCTTGGCACTTTGCCCTGGGTGCAGCGACGGGTCGTCAACCAGCGCCTGGTACTCGACTGGCCCGGCGAGCCGGTAGTCTGCCAGCAGACTGTCGACAATCCCCTTCACATAGTAAAAATCAACTGGCTTAGCGGCCTGATGCCACCCCGCCTGAATCACATTACCGCTGAGTGCCCCGGCGATGTACTCGACCTCTTGCGGCCGGGTATGCCCGGCACTGCGAGGGAAGATCCGGCCTTGCTCATAAAGGGCCAAGTCGGTTTGCTTGCGGGCGACATTATAAGCCACCGCATCGATCAACCCGGAGACCAGGTTGCACCGCAGCGTCTGGTGGTCTTCGGTCATCGGGAAGGCCACATGGGTCTCCTCACTGTCGTCGATGGCAAAGGCGGCGGCCTTTGCCGGCGTCGTCAGCGCGTAAGAAATGATTTGGGTGAGGCCGAGGCCTTCCAGCAGCTTGCGGCTGCGCTTGCGGCGGGCCTGACTGGCCGTGAACTCGCCGACGGTCATGGTCGTCGTCGGCAGTGTGCTCGGCAGGTTGTCAAAGCCGTACAAGCGCGCCACTTCCTCAATCAGGTCAGCTTCGATGTGAATGTCCCAGCGGCGCGTGGGCACCAGCACGGAGAACAAGCCGTCTGCTTCGGTCACCTCAAAGCCCAGGCGGTCGAACAAGCCCGTCACGGTCTTGGCATCCAGCTGCGTGCCTAAAATGTGGTTGATGCGATCCAGCGAAATGTCCACTTCGACCGGCTCTGGGTCCACATGGCTGGCGCTGATGGTGCCAGTCGCCACTTCCCCGTCGCCGAGCGCGGCCATCAGCCGGGCCGCCTCGTCCAAAGCCTTGTTGATGCTGCCCACATCGATGCCTTTTTCAAAGCGCGACGAGGCTTCAGAGCGCAGGTTGTACCGCAGCGCCGTTTTGCGGATCGGCGTGCCGGCAAACATGGCTGCCTCGATGGTGACGGTGGTTGTTCCTGCGGTGATTTCCGAGTTCAGCCCGCCCATGACCCCGGCCAGCGCGATGGGCTTTTCGCCGTTAGTGATGACGATGTCGTCTGGGGTTAGCTCATGATCATTGCCATCAAGCGTGGTGAGCGGCTCGCCTGGCGTTGCCCGACGGACCAAGATCTGTTTGCTGCCGAGTTTATCGTAGTCAAACGCGTGAAGCGGCTGGCCATAGCCGAGCATGATCAGGTTGGTCACGTCAACGATGTTGCTGATCGGCCGAATGCCCGCGTTCCAAAGGCGGCGCTGCAGCCACAGCGGGCTGTCTTTGATCGTGATATTGTCGACCACGCGCATCTGATAGGAAGGCGCATCCTTTTCATCAGCGACTTTGACGCTCAGGTAGTCGGCCACTGGCTTGCCGGTTTCAACGACCGGCTTGTCCTCGAAGTGCGGCTTGTTGCCGTAAGTGGCGCCGACTTCCCAGGCCACCCCGCGCATGCCCAAAGCATCAGCGCGGTTCGGCGTGATTTCAAAGTCCAGCACGGCATCTTCCATCCCCAGGGCCTTGAGGGCATCGCTGCCGGGTTCAAGCGGCTCGTCAAAGACATAGATGCCGGCATCGTAGGCTTTAGGTGCAATGTCGTTGGAAAAACCGAGCTCCTGCAAGGCGCAGATCATGCCGTCAGATTCAACGCCGCGCATTTTGCCGCGCTTGATCTTGACGTTATCACCGATACGGGCGCCTGGCAGCGCCACAATGACCGTCTGGCCTTCCTCGATGTTTGGCGCACCGCACACGATCTGGCGCGGCTCGTCTTCACCGGTGTCGACCATGGCCACATGCAAATGGTCGGAATCAGGGTGCATTTTCAAGCTGACCACGCGGCCGACCACAACCTTCTTCAGACCGTCAGCCATGCGCGACACCGAATCGACCTCAATGCCGGTACGCGAGACCTTGTCCAGCAGTTCTTCGGGAGTGGCAGGAAAATCGACCAGTTCTTTTAACCAATCATATGAAACCTTCATCGCTTAACCCTCCTCCTTGAACTGTGACAGGAACCGCACGTCCCCTTGGTAAAAGCTGCGGATGTCGTCAATGCCGTATTTCAGCATGGCAAACCGGTCTGGGCCCAGGCCAAACGCAAAACCGCCGTACACGTCGGCGTCCACGCCGGCGTTGGTCAGCACGTTCGGGTGGACCATGCCGGCCCCGAGAACCTCGATCCAGCCGCTGTACTTGCAAATCGCGCAGCCCTTGCCGTTGCAGTGGAAACAGGACACATCGACCTCAACGCTTGGTTCAGTGAACGGGAAGTAACTTGGCCGCAACCGAATCTGCCGGTCCTTGCCGAAGACATGCTGCGCCAGGGCCAGCAGGGTCCCCTTTAAATCAGCCATCGTGATATGTTTATCAATCACCAGGCCTTCGATTTGGTGGAACTGGTGAGAATGAGTCGCATCATCGGTGTCACGGCGGTACACGCGCCCGGGGCTAATCATTTTCAGCGGGCCTTTGCTAAAGTCGTGCACTTCCAGCGTGCGCGCCTGAACTGGGCTGGTCTGGGACCGCATCAGCAGCTGATCATCGATGTAAAAAGTATCCTGCATGTCGCGGGCCGGGTGGTCCTTGGGGATGTTCATCATCTCAAAGTTGTAGTGATCCTCTTCAACTTCAGGGCCGTCAACGACTTGGTAGCCCTGGCCAATGAAGAACTCCTCGATGTCATCCATGATCTGGTCGATGATGTGCGGGGTTCCTTGGACCACCTGGTCGCCAGGCAGCGTGACATCGATGGTCTCCGTCGCCAGCTTGGCCGTCAGTGCGGCCTGTTCAAGGGCCTCCTTGCGGTTTTGCAGATTCTCCTGCAAATCAGCCTTAATCTGGTTGGCAAACGCGCCCACCTTTGGCCGCTCTTCCGGCTGCAGATCCTTCATGCCGCGCAACACTTCTGTGATCGGGCCTTTTTTCCCGAGCAGATTGACGCGGATCTGGTTCAGCGCATCGAGATCTTCGGTTTCCTTGATGCGTTTCTTGTTTTCTTCCCGAAGCTGTTCCAGCTTGGTTTTAAGATCCATGATTGTCCTCCTTTTAGGGCTGAAAAACTGGATTAGTGATGCTTTGAAAGGCGCAGTCGTGCTAAGGCGGGCAACGGGTGAGCATCCAGCTAGGCTCAAAGCCTCGCCGGCAAAAAACGCCGGCAATGCCTTGAGCTAGGCTAGCCGTCGAGCTAAGTGCGCCTCGCTTCGCAGCCTGCACAAAAAAAACGCCCCGCCCCTCTAAAAGGGACGAAGCGTCGCGGTACCACCCTTGTTCACGCCAAATAGGCATGCACTCAACTTCATAACGGCAGGACCGGAGCAGCCTTTCGACTGTCTACTCAAGAAGTGAAAACAGATACTTGAATATATAGGCGGTTCCCAGTCTATGGCCGCCATTCCCTAACTAATTCGCCTATCTGAGCTTCTATCACTGTATTTAAGAGATATATAACTGTCTGGTAGTAGACTATCACAACACCTATGAAAATGCCAAGGGTCAACTTTTTGGCTCATGTTTTCTCTATGTTTTCTCGCCTTGTTCTGAGCCTTACAGCGCCAAGGTATACCACGCCTCACTTTTTCAAGTTTTTGGACAGAGTAAAAATTATTTAATTGGCTTATTTTTGTCGTCGTCATCCTTAAGGTAGTCAGCTAGGGTCTTAGCGGCGTCTACTTCCTGTTCCTGATGGACCTGAGCATATATCCTAAGGGTAATTGTTGGGTCAGCATGCCCTACTAGCTTCTGTACAACTGAGACAGGCACCCCAGCTATAAGTAAGTTAGAGACATATGACTTACGTAGCTTGTGCAGACTAATAGAAGGTGTAAGACCATTATGCTGAATAATCTCTCTCAGCCAATTAGCGGGAACCTTAGAGCGTATTCGTTCGTTAGTCCTTGTGGTAAATAGCAACTGATGGGAAGGCTTGAGATAGTACCCAACGCCTAAATATAAGTGCTGTTCCTCACGCCACCGCTTCAATATCGCTACTGTGCCATCATCAATAGGAACAATACGCCTACTGGTCTTTGTCTTTGGTGGATTAACTGTAGTGCGGCCATTAAGCCCCTGAGATTGAGTCTTATTGACGTTTATAGTTTGCTTGCTTAAGTCCACATCCTCCCACTCTAAGGCTATGCACTCGCCAGAGCGTAGCCCCGCATAAGCTAATATCCGAAAGTATGCCAGCTTCTTTAGGTTTCGGTCAGGATTGAAGCATGCAAAGAATTTATTTAGCTGGTCCTTATCCCAAAACTCAGCATGACTACCGGGCCGGTCTTGTGGGGTTGGCAATATGATATTCTCACACGGCACCTCAGACAGATAGCCCTTCATCTTTGCATATTTCAGCACCCGCTTAGCATGCCTGTAATAGCGCTTATAGAAGGTTGTCTGACCATACCAAGCTTCTACAGCCTTCTGCATATCGTCCTCAGTTATCTCATCTACTAGCATGTCTCCTAGGATGGGTAATATGTGCAGATTGAAACAGTTCAATGTGTTTTGTAGTGAGGAAGTGCGAACAGTAAATTTGTAATGAGTTAGCCAATCCTCATAGACAGCCTTAAATGTTGGAGCCTTAGGTTTTGGCGGCTTAATCGTGATAGAGCCATTAGCTACTTGCTTTTCCAGCTCTCTACCAGCTCTAACCGCCGCTGTCTTTGTCTTATTGCCACCCTTGACTGTATATCGCTTCTTACCCGTTTTAGGGTCCTCGCCTATGTATACCTGAGCTTTCCAGCGGATACCTGAACCTGTCTTGTAACTGCTAATACTTGCCATTGATTTTCCTTCCCACACCGACAGGAAAGAAAGTTAATGCTTCTTACGTTGTTCCACCATAGTCTTAGCAAGGACCTGTAATAGCTCAACTTCTGTAGGTCTTAGGTGTGTTCCTTGCCATTGCAGAGTGGTGTTAGTGTCTGACAATTCAGCTAAGTGTGTTGGTAATGGTCCCTGTTCACTTAGGGGCTTAATACGCTTAAAAGCTAGAGATAGTTTAGTCTCAGCTTCCTTTGTGATACTTCTGATACCATGCTCATAGGAATTTATAGAGCCTACAGATAGCCCTACCTCTGTTGCCAGCTCTCTTTGAGTCAGCCCCCGCGCTATTCGGCCCTCATGTACTTCACGCGCCGTCATACTCATGTGTCTCACCTTCTTTCTAGCCTTGTTGTGAACATCGCAAACAAAATGTTGTTGACATCAGCACACAGAAGAGACTATACTCTGTCTGTAGTTAAATAATAACACTTTGTTTGTTGTCAATCCACACAATTGAGGAAGTGAGAACAATGGCCGAAATAGTCTCTTGGGTAATCACTCATGAAGTTACAATAGTTGTCCTATGTATGGTTGGTCTTATCAGCTTTATAGCTGGTGAAGCTTGCCAGTTCTGTGAAGACGACAAAAAAGCCACTAAGCGCGCCAACGCCTAGTAGCTCCCAGATAAACATCTGTAAGCAACCAACAACACGCCAATGCTGTTAGTCACCTAGCCTTCCCCGGCCGGTGACTATTGTACCATGGTTGCTATGTTTCCTACCAATGCACTGAGTAGGAGTTAAATAAAGTCAGTTGGGCCGCCTACCCGTCGCAAAACTTAGGCCGTCACTCATTACTAGTCATGGTGAGGGCGTGACCTTGGTGGTGACCACCAGCCAGACTAAAAAGGCAAAGGGTCAGGGTGGACCGACTTGGGGGCAATACCTCAGGAACATTCAGCCATACACATTACAGCGGTGTTTACACGGGTTAGACCGCAATGCCCAAAGCTAAATAAATCTCAAACCTATCTGTATGGTCTCTTGGGCAAGTCTGAGAGCGGAAGTGAGTGCCATAGGCCAGTGAGCTTAGCGCCACTAGTCAGATTGGGCTGTGTATGCAATAGGCAAATAGCCTTACAGAGCAGTTTCTTAGCTTTGCTAGGGAAGCTATCAGCAATTTACAACAGCCCAGAGCATTAGTTCTTAATCCTATAGCTTCTTGAGAATCTTCATTCGGCGCTTAAGAACATCTATGTAATCTATAACGTCTTCACTTGGTGAAAAGACTTGTAATGCTTCATCAGCAAGAGCTAGTTCCTTCTTGTATTCCCCCAGCTTGTGATAAATCTTGAAATAACTATTATATAGCCTTACATACAGCATTCCAGCGGCGCGAGCTTGGTCCAATAGCTTAAGGGCTGTGTCATAGTCACCAGTTCTGCTTGCTTTATTGGCCTCTTGAATTACCTTATCTTGCTCCCAATATTCATCATCACTTGTCGAAAGTCGTGTAATGCCTGCAAGTGGTACTCGTGTATTGTCAACAACAGGAACACTTGTACTATCTGATAACTGTATGCCATTGTCTTTAGCCCAGTTCAGTAGAAAATGGTGCACATCCACTAAGTGATATGCAGGTATGGTACGCCCTAAATCATTCTGTGCCTTGTCTTTGCGATATTGGACATTAATTAGCTGTTGGCTCTCCATGAATATCCAGCCAGTCACTGACTTTGCATATCTTGAGGACACGACTTTAGTGCCAAAAGCATCCAGCAATTCTAGTGTCTCCTGAATAACCTGACCAAAGTTATCACCATATACAGCTTTTAACTCTTTTTGGTCTACCGGGGTCTCTAATGTGACACCTCTCAGACCATCAGCAGTTACAGGGTCAAAAGGTTTAGCCGCGTCATGAAAATAATGCTCAGAGTTTTCGTCAACCCAAAGCATAGGTGCTGTGTCAAGCTTGAATGGTGGTGTATCTGGCGCTCTGTCATAGCCATTAAAGCGGTCAGTACCAAATGGAATTTGTCTGTTGGTCAACCTGTAATTGGTTTCGTTGAGAATGCGCGTCATCTCTTCACTCTCAAGCTCAACAGCTTCTTGCTCAGTCAACCCTTTCTTAACAAACCTATTAGCTGTCTTATACTGCTTCTTAATGTCCTCTGCCACATAGGCACTATCATGGAAGGCTTTATAACGGTTTCCCCGTCCCTTACCGACATAGAATATCTCTCCTGTATCTACGATATACCACTCGTATACATAGAAGTCATTGCCACTCTTCCCTGTATTATCGCCAACTGGTGCACTCTTAATCCCGTCCAGCCCAATACTGAACATAGCTTTAAAATCATTATCTTCAGCCATTAAATTTCCCCCTTAAATTTCAGGGTGATTATATCATAGAAGCGCTGTCATTCTGGCACAAAAAAAGGACCCCAGCAATTGAGCCAAGGTCCATAAGGTTAATAGACTGTACGGGTGCCATAAGACTGGCCGCCCATCTTTCCCATAGCTACATAGCGTAAGCCGGAGTATGAGTGATACTGAGCCCAGACTAAGCCACCTTTGATATAGACATGGACATAGAGCACCTGAGCGCCATAGCCAATGTGTCCAGTGATACGGTAATTAGTACCCATACCAGTTCTAACGTTGACAGTATAGCGGGGCTTGAATACACCTCTCTGAGCGTAGTTAGTGACGTAAGAGACAGTTACCGGGGTCTTAACGCCTAATAGCTCTACATCAGACTTATTAGCCCAGCTCATGACACCAGAGAGCAATACTCTATTCCCTGATACTTGCTTAATGGTGTAGGTGTGACCCTTAACAAAGCTAGGCATAGCCTGACCAGTAGCCCACTTCTTAGCTGACAGATTGACCTTAACAGTCATACCAGCCTTAAGTGCTGATTTAGGCGTGCTGTTGGCCTTCTGACCAGCCTTAATTGAGCTGGTAGAAGTCTTAGGCTTAACTACTACCTTGCCTGTAGCAGTCTTATAAGAGCCGTCATAGCCCTTGTGAGTGATACCAGTAAGGTCTACAGAGCCATCTAGGCCAGTAGTGCCATAGTTGTCTGTAAATTGCCACAGAGCTACCCCATCCATGCTAGGAAAGTACCGGAATGGTGCCAGAGTTTGGATACCTCGCATAGGATAGCCAGCTAGCCAAAGACTAGTAGGATAGGCTGAGTTAATCTGATTATAGTAAGTGTGCTCAGCCAGATAGTACTTACCAGAGTATAGGACTGGTGTATAGCCAGCGGCCTTAATCCGGTTCATACCATACAGAATAGCATTGGTATTAGCTTGCTTAGAGCTAGAAGCACCCGCCTCATAGTCCAGCGCTACAATACTACCTTTAGGAGTCTGTACCCTAGGAAGGAACCTGCTCAGAGCCGCATTAGCTAGGCTAGTTGAGCCCCCTACCTGATACCAGATATAGGTATGAGCCCGCTTACCAGCCGCAATAGCTGAAGCTACCTGAGTCCTATAGGTTGGCTGGTCCACATAATATCCGCCATAGGTCCCGCCTACCTGAGCAATGACAAACTGGTCTTTACTAGTGCCATACTTGCCATAGCTTCCTTGATACTTAGACCAGTCAGGACCATAGCTCTGAGTGGAAGCGCTTACATAAGTGCCTACACTAAAGGACAGAGCCATTACAGCGCCTGCTAGTACCGTCAATAGTTTACTTACTGTCTTCATTCTTGCTCCCTTCTGTCGTGGTCGTGGTAGAAGTAGGCTGATAGACTGCATGTAACTGGTCCTTAGAGTCGGCAAAGGCTTTCTCTACTGCATCAGCTACAGTCTGCTCATCAGTCTTGTTAAAGCCTAGCTTCTTAAGGCCACTCACAACGCTCTGGACAGCCTTAGACTTCTTAGCCGCACCATCTAACCCCTTAGTAACTCCAAGGGCCTCAGCCGCCGCTACAGCCGCCTTAGCTAGTGGTCCAATAGTCTGAATCAAAGCCATAGCGTTCTTATTGGCTACAATCTCCTTAGAGACATAAGCGGCAATAATCGGAATCACAGCCACCGCAATACTGACAATCAAATTACTCAGATTGTTCATCATTTTCAACTCCCTTAACGGCCTTAGTCAGTTGAGTCATACGCTTATTCAATTCCTCAATCTGTGAAGTCTGTTCTTCAACCTTGGCCTGTAGTTCTATCACCTGAGCCTTAAGGTCATCACGCTCTGTAGTGATTTTATCCAGCCGCTTAAATAAGTCGTCCGTATGCTCTGCATATACATCTTCATGGTCGTTGTGCTTAATCTGCTCTACAAAAATAGTGCTAACAGCCCCAGCCGCCGCACTAATCGCCGCTATTAGTCCTGTCATCTTGTCCCCCGCCTTTGAGTATTTCTGCTACTTCTGCCCTAATCAGCTCAGGGACTCCATCAATAGTTCTTTCTCCATCCTTAACAGAATCGGCATAAATCTCAGCCAGCGCTGGTAGTTGTGGTCGTGCTTGTGGCATCCGTGTCACCTCCTAAGCTAATATCTGCCAGCTCCATAATGGCCGCTTGAGCCTCCTGAAGTTGGCTCTCTAGGTCAGCAACCTTAGCAGACAGGTCAGGCTGAGTAGTTTCCTGAGTCTGTGCATCAGCTAATGCTTTTTGCTTAGCTGTATCCAAGACTAGCTTGCCATCAGTGTACTTAGTCGCTCCTAGCACAATCGTCTGGACATCAGCCGGGGCTAGGTCCACTGCCTTACTAGTATCAAAGGGTGCTTGCCACTGCCGGCCGTCCCAGAACTCTTGCTGGTAGCCGGTGATGTACCCGTCCGCGTCAGTCTCGAACAGCACCTTGATTTTATCCTTATCCATATCGCACCCCCTATATCGCGACAACTTCAACAAGTGCAGACCCGCCATTGTTTTGTGCCGTGCCCCCAATTTGCTGCGTAGACACGTAAAAGAACTTATCGCCGTTGACTAGCCTGATCTTGTGCTGGTGGCCGGGATGAGCTGTGACGAATGCGCGCGAGATCAACGTGTAGTTGAAAAAGTCATTTAGCGGCGTACCCGCATTAGCCCAGCACAGTAGCCACCCGGAGAAGCAGTCAGTGATTGGAATGGTAGGTGTAATCGTCGTCGTGTTAAGTAGGTATGTGCTCCCGGTCCAAATCACCGTTCCACTGTTGTCTATCTGTGACGCAATCTGAGCATTTATAAACCCAAACAATAATTCGTTGTTGCTGGTATCGTAGCCGGATAAAGCTAATTCACCTTCAGTTAATCCGGCCTCACTGTCCATCAACCCATTAATTAAAACACGGCTGAGTATACCAGATGGACTAATTTCGGTTTGTAGTGACTCCTTCGTTATTTGGTCTACACTGGCATCCACAAGGTAGTTACCATTCTTTATATCGACGGTACCGGAGCCCGTCAGATTGCTTCCGCCAGCCTCAAAATGCAGTGGTACCTTAGAAAACGTGGACTTAATTTCAGAACCAGATATTGATGCCCCTGTGATGTTCCCACCAGTATCAATGCTAAAGGTCCCCGAGGCGTTGCCAAAAGTGGAGCCAGTAATATTTTTGCCGACAATGTTCTCCGCGATTAGGCTTGACTCGATTGCCGTGTCTTGCCAAGCTGTTCCGTCCCAAGTCTTTGCAGATGCGGCTATCGCTTTGCCATTGCTGTCAGTCGTTGCTGGTTTAACCCACACTGCATTTACGGGCAAATTAGTTGTGGAAGGCGGAGTTGCAGACTTGGTGAAGGTTCTAGAGCCAGAGTCACCTTTTGTTCCCTGTGGTCCCTGTGGTCCTTGAGCGCCTTGAGGTCCTTTTGGCCCTTGTACACCTTGTGCGCCGGTTGCACCTGTACTACCTGTTTCCCCTTTTTCACCGATTTTGCCAACGGAATAACCAGTCTCTGTTGTGTTATCGGTGTAAGTCCAGATTGTCCGAGTCCAGATAAATTGACCGGCTGTAGCGATTGGTGGCGTAGACACCCAGCCGCTCGTGGGTGCTGACGTGCCTGATGTGGAGGTTGCATACGTGATAGTAGTCGAACGGATGCTGACACCATCTTTACCAGCAATACCATCCTTACCAGTGTTACCATCTTTAGCATTGTAGCTGACAGTGTAACCAGCTTCACCGGTATTATCCGTATAAACCCAAGTAGTCTGCGTCCACAGATACTGTCCCTTGATTAGTGTTGGAACTTGTGCAGTCCAACCAGTGGTAGGTGCTGTGGTACCAGAAGTGCTCTGCGCATACATAATCTGCGTGGACTTAATGCCGACGCCGTCCTTACCTGCTACACCATCCTTACCGTCAGCACCTTTAATTTGTGACCATTGGTAAGCTGTTGGGTCTAAACTATCGGCTTGTGTGTAATCAGTGTAGGTCCCCATATAGGATTTATTTGCACTTTTCTCAACAGAAAAATCACTAACTACTTCAGCAACTTTAACTACCCCTTGATAAGGGTCCCTGCCAAACGTAGCACTATTGGCTGTATAAGTACCAGCATCAAATGTCTTATATACCCAGTTATCATCTTTCCCAAAACGGACAACAGCCCTTCCCGACAATGTAAAGCTAGTATTTTCATTGGCAACATGCGTCATATTTGCATAGGCAATGTGGAGATATGGTGTTCTACCATCAGCACCAGCTTTACCCGGTGTACCATCATTACCATTTGCACCTTTAATCAACGTCCACTTGTACCTAGTGGGGTCATTAGAATCAGTTACTGTTTGGTCAACGTACATGCCAATGTAGGTAGTAGAAGCACTTGGTGTCTGTGTAAATCCTGCACCTGTGTTTGAACTGCCATAGGCGATATGAGTATATGAACTCTTACCGTCTACGCCTTTTGGTCCTTGAATACCGTCCTTGCCGTTAGCACCTTGCAACCCTTGAAGTCCTTGGTCGCCTTTATCGCCTTTGTCGCCTTTTTCACCGGCTTTAGCAACAGAATAGCCAGTTTCGCTACTCCCATCTGTATAACTCCAGACGGTTCGCGTCCACAAATAGTTGCCAGCATCAACGCTAGGAATAGATGTCGACCATGTGCCTGTTGGTGGTGTCACGCCAGATGTTGACGATTGATAAGTAACTGCTGTTGACTTAATGCCGACGCCATCCTTGCCTTTATTCTGCTTGGCGAGTTCTTGTGCCAGTTTCACCGCAGATGATTTGAGGGCTGCTGAAACCTTATCTGCTTCTATTTTGTAATCGCCTAGTGTAGCAGTGCTTGAACTTGGCAAGGAATAGCAGCGAGAAAGCTCAAGCACTCGTGCTGAAACATACAAATTTCGCTTTTCATCTACCACATGAATCGTATCGCCAATGCTTATGTTGTCCGGAATGAATGCGAAGTCTACTGTATAGTTGGTAACTGGTGCTGCATAATGCTTTAAGTCGCTCAGTGCCGACTGTAATAGGTCTGCTTGCGTAGTAGCTTCATAATCAC